>CAYPGU010000033.1:0-13711 GCA_964409995.1 uncultured Legionellaceae bacterium
CAATAATCTCTCCGCCAAATTTGGCGCCCGGACGGCTCCAAGATTCGATTCTTTCTTCAGGATAATCTATATAGGCTAAGTTTGTACCTTTAGTACGATCCGCGCTCCTATATGCGTGTGAGTTTGGAAATTGCTCTCGAATATACGCAGAATTATAATCGTGATCGCCATTCAAATTGTGACCAAATTCATGTGGGGCGCTATACCTGGAAATAGCGCAATGCCAATCTACCACATTCGTCATTCTGCGCCGTATTTCATCTAAAGTTAATTTGCTAATATCATTAGGTAAAAATCCGCGTCCGCAATAGCTTCTGGCTCCGGATATGAATACAACAAAATCATCATCTGCAGCACGAGCTTTAGCAGTATCTGTCAAATCTTGATTTGAATCACCGGTTCCTGATCCTGGTACTTCCTCAGTAGCGGCTAGATTAATTTTAAAATACGGACTTAAACCGCTTTGACGAATGATTCTATCCGTTAATTCAAATATTGCTGCGGCATCCATATCCCTCGCTTGTCTGCGTTGTGCGGCCGTTGCTCTTGATCCGGCTAAAGCATCTACTAAAGTAGACGGATATTTATACTTAACTTTAGCTGTTACCGGGCGAGCTGGGGCGGGAGGAAATTGCCACGTAGGTGTTGCTGCTAAGCCACGATGATGTGCATCGGCTCCACTTTCATCTTGTACTTCCTCTTCAAAGGATGGAATTGCTGAATGTGGAACATTAGTAACAAAAATTTGCCCTTTATCTGCTAGCGCAGGACGAATCATTAGGGTGGTGTGATTAACAAAGGTTTCGCCATTGATGGTATGTGTACGAAGTATTCCTGAAGCAACGCCTTGATCGTTCATTACTATGTAACCTTGGGTTTTTACTCCATCTTCTACACTATCAAAAGTTACAACTTTATAATCTACTTCTTCTACAACTTCTTCAGGTGTGCCGCGTAGTGCACGTCCTTCGCGTTTAACTGTGGTTTTCAGTTTACGTTTTTCAAATTGTTTTACTTTTACTTTGGCAGTTTTTTTAGTTTCTTTGCCGGCAGCATCTTTAATAGGATATTCAAACTCTCCTTCTTGGCCTTCTGACAAGCCAGCAAGTGCAGCTATATTTAGATCTGCTAACATTTCTTGCGACTGTGGTCCCCAGCCAAAATTTGCATCTTTTTGTTCAGCCAATATACGTCTTGAAGAGTCGGAATGGGGAGCTTCCCTAAATAGTATTGCGCGGCCAACTTGAGATGGTGGTGGTAGTGCTTCATCGGTGCGATTTTTATCGCCACCTTCGTCTAGCCCCAGAGCTTTCATCAGATTATCGCCGCCTAATTCAGCTTGAACTCCGGAAGCAATGATGCTTAAAAAGCCACCCAATAGAACTGCTAGATCTTTTTTTCCGGGCATGTCACACCCCAATTATTATATGTATATACAACATTATGTTGTTATACAGTTATTATTCTTATTACTATATTAGTCCAAATTGGGATTGTGTGTCAACAAGCTGACTAATTCAGGGTGTTAGGCCGTGTTTTTGAAGGGTGTGGTGGTGCCCCGGAGAGGATTCGAACCTCTGACCTGTCCCTTAGGAGGGGACTGCGCTATCCATCTGTGCCACCGGAGCATTTCTTAAGGAGGGTTACTCGCTATGCTAACCAGTGCCTTAATAGCGCAGTTGCGATCATTGCGATTGAGCCGATCATCAGCATGAATTGTAGAATGCTAAACTTGCCCTTGATCTTAAACTTATCCAAATTAACTTCCTGAAATTTTTTTACATCTTGCATCTTTTTGCTCTCTATCTATCTTGTGAAATTAAATTTCGTGCTGTATTTGTACCAAAGTTTCTCTAGCACAGTGCTGGTAGATTTATAAAGTAAAGCAGACAGCTTTTCTTTAAATCCTTCGTGCACTTGGAAACTTACTTCGAAGACATCAGAATTGGCGCATTTTTCAACGATATAGTCATCGCTAGTTTTAATGACGTCAATCAGTCCTTTTTCTAAAGCTTCGGTGCCGTACCAAACTTCGCCGGTGGCGATTTTATTAATATCCAGTTGGGGACGATTTTCGACCACAAATTGTTTGAATAATTTATGTATATCTTCCAGTTCTTCCTGGAATTTCTCACGCCCTTTGGAGGTGTTTTTGCCCAGTAGGGTAAGGGTAGATTTGTATTCGCCGGCAGTATGATGTTCAACATCGATATCAAAGCGCTTTAGGAAACCGTGGAAGTTTGGCACTTCGGCTAAAACACCAATTGAGCCAACGACAGCGAATGGCGCAGCAATGATTTTATCCGCTACACAAGCCATCATATAACCACCGCTGGCCGCAACCAAATCAACAGCGACGGTTAGCTTGATGTTCTTTTCTTTGATGCGCACTAATTGCGAGGCAGCTAAGCCGTAATTTTGTACCACACCACCTGGGCTTTCGATGACAACTAAAATTTCATCGACCTCTTTTGCCACACTCAGGATCGTAGTAATTGATTCACGTAGATTTTCTACTTCGCTAGCATGCATATCACCGTCAAAGCGAATAATAAATAGGCGCGGCTTATAAGGTTCTTCTTCCCCATCTTTGAAGGATTTTTTGCGATTCTTGGCATCAATCTTATCTTGCTTTTTGCGTTCTTTCTTGAGAGCTTTAAATTCTTCTTTGCTTAGAATTTCTTCTTCGATCGCGGTTTTTAGATCGTCCAGCTTATCGTTGTAGTTTTCTATCTCAAGAGTATCTGCGTCTTTGTTGGTGCGGGACGCGATCAACATCATCAAGAAAGCAAACGCTAAAACAATCGTCACTAGGACGGTTATAACTTTGGCAGCAAAAAGGCCATAGGCCAAAAAAAACTCTCCCACGCAATACCTCACAAGTATTCAAACCAAAAATTTAGATCCCGGCTCGCGTAACACGCGGCCGGGATGACAGATCATCGCTCGGGATGACAGATCATCGATCCGGATGACACTGCTCATTCTACGTCACTACTATATATACAGCAATAAACCAGTTGCATGACAAACTTGGGATGTATGCAGCCTTGCGACTTTATGTTAGAGTAATTCATGGCAAAATTACTGAGTATACCCAAGGATGTTAGAAGTAAAAGGACTGTCCTGTTTGCGCAACGAACAGGCGATCTTCAGTAAGTTAAATTTTAGCGCAGTTTCCGGCACAGTGCTACAAATATGCGCCGGCAATGGTGTTGGCAAAACCAGCTTGCTCAAAATCATCGCCGGTTTAATCAGTCCAAGCAGTGGCCAAGTTTTGTGGCAAAAAACAGATATAAGAAATAATTATCCTGAATTTTGCAGTGAATTATCCTTTGTAAGCCATCAGCACAATTTGCATCCATTATTAACCGCAGCACAAAACTTACAATTGTTGTGTAATTTAAATTCAACTCAATTAATCAGCAAAACACAAATACTCGAGGCTTTAGAATTTATGTGCGTTGGGCATAAAGCAAACATCCAATGTGCGGAAATATCTGCTGGCCAAGCACAGCGTGTTAGTTTGGCGCGCCTATACATATCGACTGCGCGCTTGTGGCTGTTGGATGAACCATTTACGAATTTGGATGAACAAGCGAAAGAGATTTTGCTACAGCTGTGCGCACGTCAATTGCTGGCGGGTGGGATTATTATTGTCGCAACCCATCATGAGTTTTTGCTAAATAATGTTGCACAGCAAGTTTTATTTTTGGAAGATTATGTTTCATAGTTTGTTGGTTTTTAAAATTATTTGCCAACGTGAATTACGCATCTATTTGCGCAGCAAAAGTGATTGGCTCGGCGTGGTTTTATTCTATGTAATTGTAATTAGCTTATTTCCGATCATTGCAGGCGTATGGCACAACGAGAATTTGTGGATGGTGCCGATGATTGTCTGGATCGCCGCCTTGCTGGCAAATGTTTTGGCACAAGATAATTTGTTACGCCAAGATTATCAACTCGGTGTGATAGAACAAATGTTACTTAGTAACTATCCGTTATATTGGCAATTATTAGCCAAGATTCTTGCACATTGGTTGTTATTTGGTGCGCCTTTGGTTGTATGCACGCCGTTGCTAGCACTGAGCTTCGGTGCGCCCAATCTAGTAATTGCAACATTGACGTTTAGTCTGCTATTGGGTACTTTGATCTTGAGTTTTTTATCCGCCATTGGCGCTGCATTAACTGTATCATTACCGCGCGGTGGTTTGTTGCTTGCAGTCTTAATGTTACCATTGCTAGTGCCTGTGTTGGTTTTGGGGGCAAGTGTTGGCATATTAAGCGTGCAAGGCATATTTAGTCTGGGGCACTTTGCGATCTTATTGGCAGTACTGCTGGGTACTATATTGTGCGCACCGATAGTTATTGGCAAAGCGATAAGGGTAAGCATTACATGAAGCAATTATTGATACCAGAACAGTTTTATAAACGGAGCAAAAATTGGGCGGCTTGCTTAGCTGTTGGCGCGGCGATGTTTTTGAGTTATGGAATTTTAGCTGGGTTATTTGTTGCGCCGCTTGATTATCAACAACGCGAAGCGGTGAAGATGATTTATGTCCATGTACCTTGTGCATTATTATCGCTAAGTGTTTATACCATTATCGGATTAATGTCGATTATATATCTAATTTGGAAAATCAAGCTGGCAGATATCATCGCGCAAGTAAGCGCGCCGTTTGGTGCATCAATGACCGCCGTGGCATTGATCAGCGGTGCATTATGGGGTAAACCTATGTGGGGTACTTGGTGGGTATGGGATGCGCGCTTAACTTCAGAGCTGATTTTATTATTTATTTATTTTGGCTATATGGGGTTGCGTTCCGCAATCAGCGATCGCCAAGTGGCAGCCAGCAGTTGCGCTATTTTAGCTGTAGTTGGATTGATTGATATTCCAATTATTCATTTTTCTGTTAATTGGTGGAACACGCTACATCAAGCTGCCAGTATAAGTAGATTTGCCAAGCCAGCGATTGCGCCGGGGATTTTGTATCCATTGTTAAGTGTAATGCTTGGTTTGTACATGTTGTACCTGATCGTGGTATGTTTGCAAGTAAGAAATCAGTTGTTATGGCGTGAGCGTGATAGTAAGTGGGTACGTGGTTTGTTGGTAGCGCAAAGAATGGGTCCCGGGTCAAGCCCGGGATGACAGCTGTGATGACCAGCTGGGATGACAGCTGGGGATGACAGCTGGGGATGACAGCTGGGGATGACAGCTGGGGATGACAGCTGGGATGACAATGGGTCCGGGCTCGCGTAACACGCGGCCGGGATGACGAAAGGAAGAAATCATGCATGAATATGGAATGTACATTTGGCCTTGTTACTTTAGTTTATTAGTGGTTTGTGTATGGAACGTGTTTACAGCTTTTAAACAGCGTAAGCAAGTTATGCAGAAATTGCGTAACGTGGAAATAGATAATGCGGCGCAGTCGCAAGCTTAAGATTATTTACCTGATTTGTTTTATATTTGCAGCAGGATTAATTGTTGGATTAATTTTGTATGCTTTACGGCAAAACATCAATTTATTTTACACACCTTCAGAGTTAACCCAAGCCAATTTACCAGCTACGGTACAAATTCGCTTGGGAGGTATGGTGAAAGCTGGTTCAATTAAATATGCAGATAATTCTGAGTTGCAGGTGAGCTTTATCGTAACAGATTTTAATTTAGAGTTGCCAGTTGTCTATAAGGGTGTATTACCGGATTTGTTCAAAGAAGGACAAGGAGTAGTTGCGCTGGGTAAATTCAAAGCAAACGTGTTTTATGCAAATCAGATCCTTGCCAAACATGATGAAAATTATATGCCGCCAGAATTAAATGATCTAGCAGCAAAACCAAGGGTGACAAATGTTTCCTGAGTTTGGCCATGTGTGTTTGATCTTAGCGCTCGGTTTAGCAGGGTTGCAGATTGTTTTATTTGCTATTCCAAAAACTGTTGCGCACTCGCCAGTATTTTCAGCTCGACCCTTAGCCTTAGGGCAGGCTTTTTTTGTGTTGCTTGCGTATATGATTTTAACAATTTCATTTATCAATAATGATTTTTCCTTAATTTATGTGGCACAACATTCTAACTCTACTTTACCAATTTACTATAAAATTACTGCCGTATGGGGCGCGCATGAAGGATCATTGTTGTTGTGGATCTTGTGGTTATGTTTGTGGCAAATTGCTTTAGTTTTAGCAGCTAAGCGTTGGCCAGATAAATTTTCTAATGCTGTGTTAGCTGTGATGGGTGGACTTACTTTTGGTTTGCTGTTGTTATTGTTATTTACCTCCAATCCATTTTTACGCCAGATTTTAGAGGCGCCTTTAGATGGTGCAGATTTAAATCCACTATTACAAGATTTTGGCATGATAATTCATCCGCCTATTTTATATGCTGGATATGTTGGCACTAGTGTTGCCTTTGCATTTGCGATTGCTGGATTATTAACCAAACAACTGGATCAGCAATGGGTAAGATGGTTGCAGCCGTGGGTATTAATGGCTTGGATTTTTTTAACCATCGGTATCGCGCTGGGTAGTTGGTGGGCATATTATGAATTAGGTTGGGGTGGTTGGTGGTTTTGGGATCCAGTTGAAAATGCATCGTTCATGCCTTGGTTAACCTCAACTGCTTTATTACATTGCTTAGCGCTGGCGCGCAAGAAAGGTCAATTATTAATTTTAGCATTATTTTTAGCTATTATAACTTTTGCCTTAAGTTTGCTGGGGACTTTTTTAGTCCGCTCTGGATCAATTAGCTCTGTACATGCTTTTGCTAGTGATCCAGAACGCGGTATGTTTATCTTACAGTTCTTAGCAATAACTATTGGAGGAGCTTTATTTCTATATGCTTGGCGTTTGCCAAATATGTCGTTGGTAAAGACAGAAAAAATCGCACTAAATAGTTCTGCAGCCTTAATTTTAGCTAACAATTTGTTATTATTGGTGGCAACAGCTTGTGTTTTGCTCGGAACATTGTATCCATTAATTTATGAGGCAATATCTAATAACAAAATTTCAGTCGGTTACCCATATTTTAATGCGGTGTTTGTGCCAATCATGTTGGTCTTATGTTCAGTGTTAATTATTGGAATGTCATCAAAAAAAATATGGTATTGGTTGTACTTGTTAAGCGCAGCGATCGCCAGTATTTTTTTAATCTTATGGTTCGGAGCTATTAAATTTAATGCAGCCTTGGGTTTAACTGTTGCGCTTGGCATAATTATTAGTAGTTTGCTTACCTGGAGGCAGACCAAAATACCAAAAATTGCAATGTTGCTTGCGCATCTTGGTTTGGCCGTTACAATTATTGGCATAAGCATCACTCCAGCTTACGAGATCGAAAAAGACGTACAACTTAAAGTTGGCGAGCAAATCAATTTGGCTGCGTATACTCTGCAATTTCAGGCTTTGCGTAGCATAGATGGTCCCAATTATTTAGGTTATCAGGGGCAATTCGTTGTCAAGAAAAATGATAAATTCATAACACGTATTTACCCGGAAAAACGTTTGTACTTAGCTCAAGAGCTACCATTAACAGAAACAGCAATTTTACCTGGTTTATTCCAGGATATTTATATTGCTCTTGGTCAACAGATAAGTGCTGAGACATGGTCAGCCCGTATATATTACAAACCATTTGTGCGTTGGATTTGGTTGGGAGCAATAATAATGGCATTGGGTGGCTTATGCGCAGCGCTACCTCGAGTAATCAATGATTAACCGACATATTTTACCATTTTGCATCTTTGTTATTATGCTGGCATTTTTGTGGCAAGGTATGAAGCTAGATCAACAACAATTACCAGCTGCGATGCTGAATAAAACTATCCCAAATTTAGCAGCAAACCAACAAATATTTAAGGATAAAATTAGTGTGGTGCATGTGTGGGCCTCATGGTGTAGTGATTGTAAACAGGATCAAGCACTATTTTCCACACTACCTAAAACTAGTGATTTTCAATTAGTCGGAATTAATTACAAAGATTTACGCAATGAGGCTGACCTGTGCTTGAATAAGCAGAATGATCTCTATAGAGTTACTATTTTCGACTTCGACGGTACTTTAGGTATGGATTTAGGCGTATATGGAACTCCCACAACATTCATCGTGGATCGTAGTGGAATCATACGTTTTCGACATGTTGGGTCCTTGACTTATGAGATATGGATTTCTCAAATCATTCCCACAATCAATAAACTTTCTTAAAGGTTAATTTTATGGAATTACGTTTGATAATTATGGCATTAGTTTGTTTATGCATTGCACAAGTTGCTTTTGCAGCTGAAGAGACTTACCCATTTACTGAACCACAAGAGCAACAGCGGTTTGTAAACCTTACTAAAGAAATACGTTGCGCAGCTTGTCAGAATCAAACCCTATTTGATTCAAATGCCGCGTTGGCCTTAGATATGCGCGCGAATATTTACCATATGCTGCAAACAGGATTATCCGATCAGCAAATTCGTGATCACCTCAGCTATCGTTATGGTGAATATATACTCTTCAATCCGCCGTTGCGTTCAAATACTTGGATATTATGGTTATTTCCAATATTTTTAATGGCGCTGGCTTTGCGCAGTTATGTACGCTTAATCCAAATGCCGCGTTATAGCTAATGGCGCAACTGAGCATCTTTTGGTTTGGGATTGCTGCATTATTTAGCTGTGCGTTAATGTTTTGCGTGCCTGTGGTTTGGCTGTCGATGGCTTCTAATCAAAGTGCAGCATACGTACGCTGGCTCAGCGCAGTTCTCTTGAGTCTCATGCTAGCTTTATTTACTTTTGGTATCTATCGTCATTTGGGCGCAGGTGACCGAATAACTGAATACTACCAGCCGAGCACCACCCAGCAATTAGCCAACCAAGCAGAGATTCGACCTTTATACGCGCGCTTGCAACGCGAGTTGATAAAATCGAAGCTAAATCTAAATGTGGCGAATGATAATATCGATTTAATCCTAAATTTTGCCAATTTACATGCGCAGGTAGGGGAGGGTGTTTTACCAGCGGAAGTACAAGATTTGCTCTTGGCAGTATTAAAAATTCAACCGCAACAAGTTACTGCGTTGAATCTATTGGCCGTAAACGCATATAAAATGCAACGTTATCCGCAAGCTGTTGCTTATTGGCGCACGATCTTGCAACAATTCACCCCACAGATGCGCAACTCAGCGGCGGAAAGGCTTTTAACGGCAAAAATTGCTGAAACAGAAGCAAGATATATCCCACTCGATCGAGCAAGCAAACTAAAAAAGCATAAAAATATTTAAAAAACTGTCCAAATACTTTCTTTCTTTGATATTTTTGCTATTATAAAACTTAGTTTTTTATAACAAATGGAGTAATCTCGAATGGCAGCTAGGAAAAAAGGTGCTAAAAAAGCTAGGGCAACTACCAAGACTCGTACTACAACGAAGCGTCGTACAGCAACTAAGCGTACCGCTACTAAGTCAAAAGCAAAGAAGGCAACTAAAGCTAAGCCTGCGAAAGCAGCTAAGCCAGTATCTGCCGGACCTTTAGGCAAAGTATCCAGCGTATATACTAAGAGCGCATTGGTTAACACTTTGTCAGATCGTACTGGTTTGAAATCAAAGGATATTAAATTAGTGCTTGCTGAATTAGCCGTTGTGGTTGAAGGGCATTTGAAACGTGGTGGACCAGGCAAATTCACACTACCTGGAATGTTGAAAATGACTGTTAAGAATGTTGCAGCTAAGAAAGCACGTAAAGGCATTAACCCGTTCACGGGTGAAATGACTACTTTCAAAGCTAAACCAGCCTCACGTAAAGTACGTGTGATTGCGTTGAAAGCATTGAAGGAAATGGCAGTATAAGCTTTAGTTTAGCCATTTAAGGTAAAAAACCCCGTTGCTGAGCACGGGGTTTTTTATTGCTCGCTACATTCTAGCGAATGCAAATGCTGTTAGTTCGCCGCTTAGGAACAATAGCACATCTCTCATAAGCTCGAGCAGTCTGCAAAGTGCCCAATAGATCACTGGCTATTTTTTTGTTAGCTGCTGTAGGCACACCAAATAGTAAGTTTTTGCCAAGATCGTTGGGATCATTACTAAACAACATCAGATCATCTGCCGCATTAAAATCTACACAAGAACCTGTTGTAATTTGCCAGTATTTCTCGCCTGGTTCAAAAACCGTAGGTCCTGCATTAGCACAAGTACGTTGTTCATAAAATGGCGCCGAAGCAAATAATTGATATTCTTTGCCATTGATGACCTGAGTAATTTTATACTCCATGTTGCACCATTCTTGACGTCCACCTTGTGGTTGGTTTAGTGAGCATTGATCGCCGGCCATTAGCGGATCTTCCTGCGGTTGCCAACGGGGGCCACGAGGGTATTGGATAACTTTATACATTCCAGTTGAGCCCAGACTTGGATTTTTAATCCATGGTGATAGATCTTTGCCATCAATTTTTAAGGTGGAAGATTTTGGTGCGCGATTTAATGCGAGCGAGATTATGGTAGTAAATAGATCAACCGAAGTAGCTGGTACATCTGCCACCCCGGGGTTAACATCGGTTATGCCTGGTACGTAGAATATTCCTTCAATATCAGATATTTGGCTGTAGAGACGATTTTTAGACAAAAATCCTTCAATCGGATTGCCGTTGACATCAAAAGCCATTTGATTAATGCCGATACCATGATCGCCGGTAATTACTATTATGGTGTTCTTATCTAAGCCTAGTTTGTAAATTTGTTGCAGGACAGAATCAATATAATCAAGCGTAGTTTTTAGAGAAGCACGCTGATATTTAACCAACAAACCGAAATCGATGCTTTGATTGGCAAATCCACCTGAAAGATCTGATAACAGTTTCCATGTTTTACCTTTGCTGCCTTTAATTGGCACACTCAAGGCACCGATTCTGGCTGAGGCAAAAAAATTATGAATATTCATACGCGTGGATACGCCATTCATCTCTGGCACACGGATTGGTAAGGAAATATCTTTAGTAGCTTGTAGCTGTTGGATTAAGCTCGGCGTAACTTGCACTTTAGTATTTTCTAGCGGTATCTCACTGCTTGCTTGCTTAAAGTTAGCCTGGGTTGTTGTCCATGGCAGGTGTGGTCGATTGAAGCCAATTACCAGGAAAAATTTTTCCTTAGATTGAGCAAATTTGGCTAATAATCCATTAGCTTCATTTCTAGTTTTTCTATCTAAAGTATTTTCTCTTATACAAGCGATCTTTCTGCGCTTACATTCGGCATTTGCACCATCAGTATTCGAAATGGAACCAAGGGTATATTCTTTCCATGCATTCATGGCACTCTCACGATTTGGATGGATACTTTTGCCGCGCGATGTAGTTGTATATCCTTCCGAGGCAAATTCACCCGGTAGGGTGCGTCCGCCAGCTTTGATCACGACATTCAAACCATTGCTATCAAATGTAATGCCACCTAATCTGGCGGCTGTTCTGCCAGTAAACATTTCATCACGTGAAGGAGCGCAGACTGGTACACCAGAGCTTAATCGAGAAAGTCGCACTGTGTTACGTTTTGCCCAGTCAAAGACCGCGTGTGCGCTGTTTATGGAGCGAGAATTATCTTTGCCATAGTCATCAACAATAAACAAAACCACATTTCGAGTTGTATCGCTGGCGCGTAGCTTTGTTTGCTTGATTGTTTCTGGTGGTTCAGTGCTGACGTTTAGAAACAGGCTGGAATTTTCAGGGGTGGCGTCTTTGGTTTCAGTTGCGATTGGGTTTGAGCTGTAGACTTCTTTGATTGCTTGTGCGAAAAACAAATAGGTTAAAAAGCTAATGAATGCACTTTTCCTCATATATTATCCTTGCTTTGCAGCGTATATGTTGGCAATAGTTGGTGGTCGCGCGACATATCATCCTTAATATGTCAGAAAATTACAGGGATATACTCCAAGCTACATAAATACAAAGAAATAATCAATATAAGCACTGTTGTGTGACATGCAAGCATTGCCTAGTGTTAGAAATGTTTCATATTTATGGTCTATGCTAATACAAAGAACATTATAAAGTTTGGGGCTGTTATGGCGATTACATCAACTCTTTCAACTGACGGTAGTGTATTGACGATTACTGTGCAAGGTCGCTTTGACTTTAGTGCATTGCAATTGTTCCGTTCCACTTATGAGAAAGTTCAGCCGAAACCAACAACATATATAATTGACCTGAAAAACTCAGAGTATCTTGATAGTTCGGCGCTAGGGATGCTGCTAGCATTACGTGATTATGCAGGGGGTGATAATGCTGACATAAGTGTCATTAATTGTAACCCTGATGTGAAAAAAATATTGGTAATAACCAAACTCGATGAATTATTCAAAGTAACCTGATGTTTTGCTGTCCTATTGCCTCGACCTATTATTATCTTTCAAGTATTTTTCCGTTATTGGCCACAGATTAAAAACTTTTAGAAAGTTGGAACAGTTTTTGCAAGTAATATATTAGAACCAGAAAAAAATGGGTTACCAAATATGACAACAATAACAAATGGTTGGACCATGTACACAGAAGCTGAAACTAAAGCTGCACATGAACTGGTGAAGAATCATGCTGGTCTAGTAAAACGAATTGCCCATCACTTAAAGGGGCGCTTACCGCCTAGTGTGCAAATTGAAGATTTAATCCAAGCCGGAATGATTGGTTTGCTCGAAGCATCCAAAAATTATGATGACACTAAGGGCGCTAGTTTTGAGACCTATTCTGGAATTAGAATTCGTGGTTCAATGCTGGATGAAATTCGTAAGGGTGATTGGGCGCCACGTTCAGTACATCGCAACACCCGCCGCATCACGCAAGCGATCCGCAAAATTGAAAATGACACTGGTCGTGACGCTAAAGATCATGAAGTAGCCGCAGAATTAGAAATTAGCCTCGAAGAATACCATAAGATGCTGCAAGACTCCGTCGGGACCAGAATCTTTGGTTTTGACGACATAGGTGTCAATGAAGATTATATTGCAGATGGACTCTCAGGTTATTTCCCGAACCCATTTGACGGGTTACAAAAATCAGATTTCCAAAAAGCACTTGCCAAGGGAGTTTCAAGCCTCCCGGAACGCGAGCGTCTCGTCCTAGCCCTCTATTATGACGAAGAATTAAACTTGCGCGAAGTTGGTGAAGTACTCGGTGTAAGTGAATCACGTGTTAGCCAAATCCATAGTCAGGCGATGTTAAGGTTGCAGTCAAGAATGAAAGAGTGGCAACAAGAGTAGTCTCACAAAACAGAGTTTAGATTTCATTCTGATAGACAGAATGGGTTATCTCTACACAGGGTCGCTCAAGTATATCCCTGTAGCGCTTAGTTGCGTCCATCTTCACAAATTCAATCTAAAGTTTTGCTAAATAAGTAAACAGAGAACAGGGATGACGAGCATTACAAAGTTGGTCGGTGATTGTTGAATAAGCACTTCTTCCAAGTCGCAATATGTCGTACTACGGTTAATAGGATCGTGGCGAAGTTACGCCCTTTGGGCTGAGATCATTGGGGCAATTGAGGATAAAAATTTAGCGCGATTAAGAAGTGCTTACGGAAACAATTACCGACCAACTTCTTTGTACTGACTATTAACAATTTAAATGCTAGAATTTACTTAATACTTTAATGAGATAGCACCAATGTCTGATGATGCGATGGATGGATGGGCCGCAGTAATAATTATTGCGCTAATTGTAACTGGTGTTTGCTACTGGCTAGCTACAATGTAATCCCG
>CAYPGU010000034.1:0-13656 GCA_964409995.1 uncultured Legionellaceae bacterium
GAACAGGACAAGCTTGCCAGAGAGCGACAAGAAGCTACAATGCTGATAAATATGCTAGAGAATCAACTAGAGTATTTTGAGGGCAGGGAAGTTGCAGCAGAAGAGCAGGATGAAGATCAGGATAGTCATTCAGCATCAATAGATAAAGCGATTGACAAGATTCGTGAGACTTTAGCAGAACTAAGAGCCGCTTTCCCTATAGATGACTTCCTTGACGAAGAAGACACAGATGATTTGCAAACTGATTTGGACGATGCAAATGATTTTGAGGTGAAACCAGCCACGCTAGCAGTTGATACAAGTGACACAGCTTTTCCTAAAACCACAGTAAATTACGCTCCAGACCAAATCCCAGCGCAAGGTTTTTTTAGGATTAATATTTTAAATTTAGGATGGAATAATTATCCTTTCATACCTAAATCTAGAGCAGAGTCTGCTGCTAAAGGCGTTGTGAATAACTACAAACGTCTATCGCAAGGAAGGTTAGTTTTTGAGACTAGCGTATATAACGTTAAAGTAGATTATCCACATGAAGCTAGGTATATCGGAGCTGCGGAAAGAGTTGCTAAGTCTAGATATCCAAACACAGATCTATTTATGGTTATTACCAATCAATTAGGCACCAGTCATGCTGGTGTTAATACCGCGATTGTTCGTGGTACTCTAATTAGAGATCAGTTGCATGAACTTGGGCATATTTTGAAGGGATCATCAAAACCAAGAAGAGTGCTTGGACATTCTGGTGTTTATGTAATTGTAAATGGCAAAGAAAAGTTAAAAGCATATCATGATCCAGGCTCATTTATGGGGCGTTTTAGTTCAGTTGACCTAGTGCCGCCACAAATGTGGTATTTGGGTTGGGCTGGTGAAAACAGAACTGCAGAATATAAACTAAGTGATGGGATCCAAGAATTTACTCTTGTGCCGGGTAGATTGTACTACAAAGATGCATCGCAACAGCCCAAAGATGAATTAACCGGTGTATTGATAAATAACCCTAAAAATCGTGCTAGCTTAAGATTCATAGCTCTTGCCCCATATGCGGGTAAAATGAGTGTTGCGGCTTGGGATGTTTGGGGCGGTACTACGCAACGTAAGGCAGTCTTTAGTGTTAAATCAACGCCTAGGAATTGGGGTGGGCTAACTATCGAAAACGTTAGAGAAGATGGTGACCGTAAGGTATTACGTTTTACTCCGCCACAGCCATTACCAGCATTCAGTGCTGTGCGCTCTATAGAAGAAAGGAAAACACAAAGACCAAAGCTCAAGTCAGTTTAAAGTTGGTTTATGATTCTACCCGCGCTCTTGCAGCGGGTAGAATTTCTAAGCGGTCGCATTAAAGCGCGGATCCTTGTGATAAGTCTCCACAATTTCTTCAATCATTTCATCGATCACACTATTAGTGCGCTCTTCAGAAATCAATCCATCAGTTGATTTTACATGCGTAAGCTTGTCTTCAACCACTTTGGCTGCGGAACCAGCCGGATACATTGCGGCTAATACGCGACGTGCATTAGCCGCGCCAATCCGCTTGTAAAGGCCATTGCGAATTTTCGCGTCCACACTGGTGGTGTTGAAAGCCCATAATTCAATTGGACCAATGGTGCTGGTAATTAATTGGGTATTAGTGCCTTCTTTGGTTGCAAACTGGGCCAGCATAGTTGCACCACCTGCGCGCGGACCGTGCACGCGTAATTCTAAAGCTAGACGTGCTGTTTCGGACAAACCGAATACTTTAGTAGATTTTTCTACTGCTTGCTTAGGACCGGCATCCATAATAAAAATCGAAGTAGCAAATTCAATCATCGTTGGATCAAAGTCATCTAAAGACTGTGAAAGCAATGCCACATGCACGTTCCATTTACGGCCTTCGCGCATATCAACCAACACCTGATCACGTACCGCCTGTGCGCGTGAGGTACGGTGGAATTCGTCATATACAATACGTTTCGGATCTTCACCAATTTCTTTGACGCGTTTTTGATGATATTCCATATATAATTTTGGCACGCCACTCATAGCTTCTTCAGTCAAATAGAAATTTCGCGCCAATATATAACGTGCTAACATGTACATAATTGCGGTTTGGCGATCGGCGGCTTCACCACCAGTTTTAGCCACTTCATCCAAGTCTAAGGATACAACCCGTGCATCACCCAATTCAAATGTAGTAATCTGTGACAGAATTGGATATTCGCGCACCGCATTCGAAATCATACGTCCAAATGCACTAATAATATTTTCACCAGTCGGCGCGATAATGGCACCATACAAATCTTCCACCGGTTTAGAGCGTGAAATCGATGCAGCATCAGCTAACAAGGGCATTGCATAACGTTGCGCTAAATGCGCCACATGAATTTCACCGGCAGTGAATAAAGCATCTGTTACTTCCCACCAGGAGCTATGCGAATCAACTTTAATATTTAATTCAGTTAATTTTGAATCTACCTGGGCATCCAAACCAGAAGTATATGGATGTGGGTGTGCACCATCAGCTAAGCTTTTGTACAATTCATCCACGACCAAACCAGACATGTCAGCGATACCATCATAAGTTTGCTGTTCGCCGACTGGAGTGGCTAACAGGGTTAAGAAGTTAACCAGGAAAGCTCGATCTTGCGCAGAAGGAAATCGACAGCCTAATTGCGTATCAAATGGATTGATCGACATTTCTTTATTCATACGTAAACGATGGTATGCTGCCAAATATTGTTTATCTTTCGGCAAAGCTTCTTTGATCAAAGAAATTAAACCGCTACTTGATGGACCAATATCAATGATCGCAATGCGTGGTAAACGCTGAATACCGGCTGATAAACATAAGGCCAAATTTATCGAATTCGACAATACTGATTTACCAGAACCAGGACGCGCATAAATTAGATCGATCCAAGTGGTTTGCAGCGTTGAGCCTGGTTGATATGGCCACGGCTTACCATCTGGCGAACGAAATAATACCGCACCGTTTTTCCACGGTGAAGCAGGGCGGGTCAATGGGAACATAAAGGTTACATCAGACAAAGGGGCAACCGCAGTACGTGCCACGCTTTGCACATTAATGCCTAATACACTCGATAAAACGCCTTGGTAAGCATCACCAGACACTTCTGAAGTATCTACATAACCCCAACCTTGAATTGCTTTGGCTAATTCTGAGACTCGAGTTTTTAATAATTTGTCATCAGTATAATTGGCCCAAGTAGTCGCAGTAACGCGCAAGGAAACAATTGCTTCGTCAGTATTATTTTTAATATCTTTTAAAAGTTCATTAGCATTACTAAGTAATTTGTTATCATTGGAGGCAAAGCTCAGGATTGAAGCCAACATCGGTTTCATACCTAAAGAACGCATGCCATCACTTTCTAATAAGAAGGAAATGCGCCATGGCACATTTGTGGGCAAAATGCGTTTGAATAGTTGTACAAATGGTTGTACATCTTGTGGGAATAAATCAATAAACACGGAACCATAAATGCGATCACCAATACGCGCGGTGCGTAAATTTAGATTTTCACCATCGCGTGGAATTAACTGGGCGCCTAATGGCGGCCACATAATATTTGAAACATCAAATTTAAAATTTTTACTATCGCGGATTGGAATCTTATCGCCAGGTAAACATACGCGCCAATGCTCATCAGTAAATTCCGGATCAACGCTGGCACGAATTGCATGACATGCCTCGTGTACATCAAGCAAGGTACAATACATCCCGACTTCGGATAAATCCGCCATAGTTGTCTTGACATAGGCATCATGCGCATCGCG
This sequence comes from uncultured Legionellaceae bacterium, assembly GCA_964409995.1. Taxonomy (GTDB): domain Bacteria; phylum Pseudomonadota; class Gammaproteobacteria; order UBA6186; family Azoamicaceae; genus JAGVLG01. The sequence goes on from CAYPGU010000034.1 coordinate 3,772, forward strand.
CATTTCTGGTAAGCCGGCAATTATATTCTGTGCATTTTGGATGCGCGAGAGTTTGGCTTTCTTGGTCTCTTCAGCTTTTGACTTGACTGCTTGATCGTACAAAGTTTTGGTCAGTACACTGGGCCTAGTCCATAGTACGAAGAACATAGATTCAGTGGCGCAATACTTGGCCAAGAAATCAATTCTTTCGGCAAACAAATCATCCAGGTTCATATCCAACCGCTGTGCGGTTTGTTTAGCCGGCGTTAAAATTTGTGCTAAATCTAATTTAATTGGATCTTTATCGTGACAGAAAAACATTTGCAAAGCATGGCCGGTTCTTGACAATGCGGTTTGAAAAGAATGGGTAACGCCTTTGTGGATCTTATCGAATTCCTCCGGTCCCACCAAGAAGGTAACGCCCGAGCAACGAATAATTGAAACTAATGAACCATCTTTGCCAACTAAAGTATGGCGATCATTAGCTGACTCTAATAGGCAATAGGATTCAGCAGATTGACCAGTAGAAGCATCAACCCATGCTATGAGTCCAGAAAACACATCTAGGACTGGATCTAAGAAAGAAGCCATAACAATCCCTGTAATTTTCGCCTAATTACAATGGTATTTGATCAAATACCGTTGCTTTCCAATAAAGTATTTCCTCAGTAAAACATTTGCGGTCTGGTAACAACTTCAGCTGTAACATTATTGGATGCTGCAGTTGTTCTGGAGTTAAGTTACTATCAATCAAAGTTTGACCAAAAGTAAATGGATCACTACTACGTGGCCCAAATGTTTGATTAACGGCATTTTCACGATCTTTTAAGCTCAAATACGCCGTTTGCAACTTTCCTTTGTAAGGCGCATCACGCAACATGCTTGAAAATAGTACCCGCGAAAAATGATTCAAATCTGACTGCGATATTTCTGGTAAGTAAATCAAGCTACCGCCCCAGCTGTTTTCTTGACCAATGCTATCTAAAAAGAAACATTGGGCACAAAATAAACAAGCGGTTGCTAAATTATCTGGTGTACTTTGTCCACTACCATAATCTTGGTTAATGTTAACCACAACCTGATATTTATCTGAAGTAAATCCACAATAACGGCAGGTATTATGATCTCGCTCCAGGATCTGCTTTTCTAAGGTTAAAAAAGCTTGGTTATTTCTGCGAGCTCTAAAGCGCGGCCAATTGCCGCGCTTTGCCGTTAATGCGATTGGTAATAACTTCATTTATTGTAAACCAGTATCACCTTTACCTGCGCTAGTTTCGCTACCAGCAAATACAGTAGAACCAGCTGAAGCCATAATAGATGGTAGGAAGAGCAATGCTGCGCCCACACCTAAATATACTAGTGGTTTACTTAATGGTACTTGAGCTGGATTATCTTTGTGCGCTTTAAATTGCACAATTCCGGCAATCGCAAAACCTACCCCAGCAACATATGAAATGATGGTCAATAATGGTGCAAGTGTTTCAACGTTGGTTTGAACGTTCTTTACGATTGCAGATAGATCTTGCGCAGCGGCAAACACTTGCTCGGTACATAGTAATGTAACAAACATGGTGCCTAGCATCGCGCTTAGCCTTAGGACTCTTTTTAACTTTGGATTCGACATTTTATCTCCTTGAACGATGAATCAACTGCTGCTCATTATAGTATTTCGTACTGCATTTACTAATGGTAGGAAATTGATCGCCAATATGCCACCCACAATATGTATTATACCCTTGCTTATACTACCTGGCTGCACTCCAGGCTGTCCAGCATGAGCAATTAACATCCAACCACGCATAAAAGCTAAGAAACCAATAAACTGCATATATAACACGATGGTGTCAATCATAGTTGCCCATTGGCTTTCAATCGTTATAGAGGAGTAGCCCATAATTTGGTCGGAAGCATTGCCCATTTCTTCCAGCCTAGGCACAAAAGAACTTGAGCCTTGTGCACCTGGGAAGATCGAGGGTAAGCCACTACCAAATAAAGTAGCTGACAATACATCGGTACTGGTCGGGATATAAATCATGACTGCGCCAACAAATATGTAAACCATTGGCCCGGCAATTTCTCCTGGGCGTGTGGCTTGCGTTAGCGGTTGCGAAAAGGCTTTTAATAATAATAAGCCACGCAACATAAATACTATTCCCATGATGAAGGAAATGGTCAGTAGCATTGCCATAGCAGGATTGAGGATCTTTTTTAAATTTTCCAGAACATCCTGCACATCTAGCTCTGTTATAGAAGCCAATGCTACGGTTGGTATGCTTAGTGCTACTATGGCAAATAGTATTCTCAGCTGTTTCTGCATTATTTTACCTGAATGTTATTCCTGAACTAGTTCTTACAACTCCATTTGTTGCATCAATAACAGCAATTGTTCCAAAGTCACCAACTTTATCACCCTCTGTCACGGTGACAATTTGTCCATTGGAAGATTTTAACCAAGCGCGACCTGGGATAATTGCATGTACCGTGTAAGTAGTAGCATTATTCGTAATTGGTTGTGCTTGTTTCTTCGGTGTATATTTCAAGGAGCCTGGATTAGTCAAATCCAAATCTTCTGCTACCATAACTTTTTTCACATTATTCAAATCATGTGCTAAATTATCCGCAATTTCAGTTAAACTCAGGACGCGATTATCCATGGCAGTTACAGTGCGATTTAATTGTTCAACCGTAGTTGCCAAATTTGCAATCGTAGTTTCTAGTTGCTTAATCTGATTTACATTCATTGTCATTTCTTCAGATAAACTATCTAAAGTTGCATTGATTGACTCTGGAATAACCATTTGAGTTGGTGCAGGCGCTTGTTTGTTGCCTTGTAATTCGCGCTGCACTTGTTCAAAAGTTTTGGTTGGTACTGCACCACCATTAGTGGTAGTAGTTGTAGTGGTTGTAACTGGTGTAGTCTGCGTCTGGGCTTGATTAAAAGCTTGCGAAAAATCGACGCTATCTTGATCAGAGGGTTGCAATGCATTAGGTGTCTGCTGTGCCATATCTGGTGGACTTGGTTCTGGTAAAGGCGCTATTTGATCGTTAGCGGTGGCAGCCTGTTGCGTAGCAGCATCAGGGGTAGGAGTAGCAGCAGTGTCCTCTGGTTTGCCTCCCATAAATTGCGAATAGCCAAAGAAACCTAAACCTGCCACAGTAATTACCATCAAGACTATTTTTAACATAGCTGAGGGGGGTTTACCGCCGCCAGAAGGTTGTTGTTGAGCAGGAGGGGTAGAACCACCAGCGGTAGTGCTTTTAGAATCCTCTTCAACAAAATCGAATTCGCTTGCGAAATCATCGTCTTCATCGATTTTATCAAAATCATCTGGTGCCATTATTAACCTCCGGGAATAGAGCTGGTAGTTGTACCAGTCGGTGAGCTAGTTGTTGTTGTTGTTACGCCAGGTAAAGTAGAACTATAAGCTGTAGTAATCGATGGTGTTGATGCGCTAACGGAGAAAGAATTTCCTACTCCTGGCGGCGAAACTATTTGTGCCGCTGCAGGACCACCAACGATCGGAGACGTAGCTTGACCGCCTTGACCAGTACCACCTGGGGTAGCTGCTGCAGCCTGGCCAGTGGCAAAAGGAGTTGGGTTCTTCGCATCATAGAACACAGGCTCAGTACCATAAGTTAGATCAGATGTGATTAGTACTCCGATACCTGTACCTTGATCAATAGTTACCGTTATAGGGCGATCAAAGTTACGCGCCACTACTTCGCTCCATTTGCTACCTATTGCAGCTAGCCCGGAGAATAATTGTTGACGGCCATCTAGGCCCGGCGAACTAGTGGTAGTGACTGTACCTGCTGCGCCTTGGCTGGTAGTAGACGTAGTGCCAGCATTCGCAACCGCAGAAGCATAACCTTCTATAAACGAGGATGCAAATAATGAACCCCAACGTAATAAGTAGTGGTGATCAACATCGCTGGCTAGAGCAGTACGCGCTGTATCTGGATCGATCGCGACCGCGGTTATACCCATGCTCTTTGATTCATTAGGCATATTAATTGCGGTGAAGGTTAAAGTGATTTTTTCAGCATCTGTATTGGTCTTCATGGTGCCCATTAACCTAGAACCTTTTAGTGCCCCTGAAACAATAGTTGCCATTACCGGGCCAGGTTCATCAGAATTCACTGCTGTATCTAGTACACCAAAAAGAATGGTGCCAGCCTTAAGAATAATTGCCGGTGCTGCGCTAGTTGAACTGCCGGATGCAGATGGCAAACCAGCTTCTTGACGCGCTTTCGCTTTGTCAGTAGCCCATTGTCCTTGCACCATGGTTTGTTCAGAAACTTTAGTCCACGCATCCATTGCGGTTTTGCGTTGGCCTTCCATCGCCACGACTAATTCTTGAATTCTTGCTTGTTTTTGTTGACTGAAATTAGCCAAACCTTGCGCTTCTTGTTGTCCTGCCAAACGACGTGCTTCCGCTTCACGTGCTTTTTGTTGCGCTAAGAGCGTTGCGGCATCGCCACCAAGTAAATCAATTGCTTGCATTGCTTTCGCAACTTCCAAGGAACTGAAACCAGCTTTGCTGAGTGCGGGTAAAATTTCTGCTTTCGAAAAGCCAGCCTTGCTCATTGCGGTCGCAATTTGTGTAACATCGGCACCGGCAGCTTTTAAAGCTAAAGCAACTTCTTCTGCGCTAGAGCCAGACTCTCTTAAAGCTTTAGCAATTTCATCAATGCTTGAACCATTGGCTTTTAATGCGGCTGCTATATCATTAGCTGAAACGCTATTGGCTTTTAATGCTTTAGCAGTATCAGAAGGGCTACATTTATTGTCGGCAAAAGCAGCGGCTATTTTGGTTGCATCTAAGCCCATATCTTGTAGCATTTTTGCATCTGCTTCAGAACATCCTTGTATGGTACATTTTCCTGCATCAGCTAAGGCTGCGGCAATTTCATCGCAAGTAAATAGGGCTGAAATAGCATTTGGTTTACAACCATAACATTTCAAACGCATAATAATTTGATTGGTATTCATACCTTCTTTGCGTAGGTTTTCAATAGTTGCTTTAGAACATTTGCCACCCATATCATCAAATGCAGCATTTAATTGCTTTTCAAAATCTGCATCGCTAAAGCCTTCTGCATTTCCAGTAAGAGTTGGAATAAAAGTCTTACCTTCTTTGGCAGCTTCTTCAGCACCGCGAATATTGGCTTTTTCTTGTAACTCTTGATACTTGCGCGTTACTTGTTCGCCTGGAGTGGATTTTACTTGATTAGGTACTTCAGTGGTGCGAGAAATTCGATCTGGAGCGTTTTCTGGCTTGGTGTCGCCGGTTTGTGAAACTGCAATTGCCACGCCCACAATTAAAACGCCAAGTACCAATAACACCATGGTTCTGGTTTTAGTGTTGCCTAGCAAGTTGGTGAAACGATTTGCCATGTTATAAGCCCGTCAACTCGATTTTAACTGTTTTGCCGTTCTGCGATGCCAAAATTAATGGCGTCTGCATCAATTCATAAACTTTAGTGCCATCTGGACTGGAAACTATTGCACTCCAAGCAGGAGAGAGCACAGTTAATTTGGTTCTAAATAGCAATTTGCCATTATATATCCAAGCACGACCATAATCCTTGGCTACTTTTAATTCTACACTTCCACTTGGGGGTACGCCATCAAGTGTACTTAATAAGAATGAAGATGTGCCTTGTGGCAGCGGTGTATCTAAAACAGCAGCTGAGGCGTTTGGTCCATTACCTGGTACCAATAAGTCGATACGATAATCTACTTCCTTTTGACCAGTCACCAAGGAAAGTATGACCGGAGTATCTAATTCGGCTAAACGAATCGCTACGTTGCCAGAAATATGCTCTTTCAAACTTTGCACAAATAGTGTGTTTGTTTTGGTATCCCATTTGATATTGAATCCGGCTGGATTGCCTAAACTATAATCTGCGACCGGCCACGGCTTGCCGGTAGTATCAACAAATACAATCGAAGTAACAAAACCAGTTGCCAAACGAATTATCGGTGGTGTACCGCCGGGGGATAAGTCAACAGTTAAAGTAGAAAGCATTGGCTGTGGGGGTGCATATGGTGGCGAGTTAATCGCGCCTTGTTCTTGATCGTAATGACGATGCAATTCTTTAATTTGTTCAGGTTTGAGTGGAAATACTTTATTGACTAATTCTTTGAATGCTTCATCGCGTAAAGTAGTTGGTGGTGGAGCATAAGCGTCAGCAGAGGCTTGCTGCAAGCCGCCAATATCTCCAGCCGCATTGGCTTGCGCATATTGAAGATTTAAATCTGCTCCAGTTTGTTGTTGCTGACGCAAAATATCATATATATCAGCATAAGCATTCATATGCATTGAACTCAATAGCATCGCGGTTGCAACTGTAAATTTAAGTTTCCGCATAATAATCACCATCTATAATTTGTGCAATACCTATACCCTTTGGGGCTTCAGTAGTAGGTACGCGAGTTACTAATAAGCCTACCGCAATTGTTTTCTTTGTGCCGGTAGTGCTAGCGCCTTGATAGTTGAGTAATAATGGAACTTGTATGCGCCAAGTATAAACTCCAGCCATCAGGCCCTCTTGTAATATAACTGCGGTGTCGGTTGCAACAGCGGTAACAACTAACTTTTCACTAATAATCTTATTTAAGCTATTGCTAGCGTTTAAAGATTGCACGTAATTGGCATATCCATCAAGCGTAAAATATTCGCGGAGCGCGTCTATATTTTCTTGGTACTGATAGAAGTCGAGAGTATAAGCGCTGGTCGCTGCTTGTGTAACCCATTTAATTATTGAGGTAGAGGTAACGTTTGGCTCCGAAAGGGGGAATACTTCCACATCACTGCCGGATACTGGATCAATGAAGTACTTTTGTTCCGGGCGAGTGTAATGTACCACCAAAGCAATAATCACGGCTAGTAATATTGCGAAAGATACAAATAGGGCTGCGGTCAGTGCTCCAGCCGTTGTTGCTGTTGGCTTGTTCGTTCCTTCGGTTGCTTGTCCCATTTTTCAGTCAGTAAATCTCCTTAAACTGATTTCATTATAGAGTGCTTTCCAAGTAAGGGCAACATTCTGACACCGAACTGTCAACTCCGAAAGCGCGTAGCGAATAGATCCCGGCTACAGCGACGCACAGGGTGCGTCTTGGCCGGGATGACGAAAGGTGCTGTCATCCCTGAAAGCGCTCTGCGCTTAGCTGTCATCCCTGAAAGCGCGTAGCGAATAGATCCCGGCTACAGCGACGCACAGGGTGCGTCTTGGCCGGGATGACAAAAGGTGCTGTCATCCCCGAAAGCGCTCTGCGTTTAACTGTCATCCCCGAAAGCGCTCTGCGCTTAGCTGTCATCCCCGAAAGCGCTCTGCGCTTAACTGTCATCCCCGAAAGCGCTCTGCGCTTATCGGGGATCCAAATCCTCATTCAACAACGCGTCAGATTTCTGACAATAAATTGCTGCCTTGCTATAGTAAAGCATACAGATTAAGCTTTTGAGGAGCTAGAGAGGATTAGTTAATGGCAAAGCGCGTCGCCGAGTTGATAATTTTACGCAACGAATTTTACTTGCGTAGTTATGATCAAATTAAAAAAGTAACTCTAGTGCTAGCACTAATCTCCATATTGCTAATATATTTTGCCATACGTCAACATGAGAGACTAAAGCCAACCCCAAGGTATTTTCCCACTACGCCGGATGGACGCTTAATTGCAATGCCGCCGGTAGACATCAATCATTTATTATTAAAGGATCAAAAAATCAACCCGGAAACAGGGGTGATTATTGGAATGCCACAACCGATCAAGACTTATGCCGAATTAGAACCAGCCGGAGAAAATGCCCTGGTTTTGTATTGGACTTATATGGCCGTGCGTGACATGTTTGATTATGATTATGTGCATTATCGTGCGTCGATCCAGGAGTCGAGCAAATATTTTACAGCTTTAGGGCACAATCGGTTTATTGAAGCATTGGTTAGTTCTAAAAATTTAGAAGCTGTTAAAGCGCGTAGTGCCGTAGTTATTCCTGAAATAGTTGGTGATATTAAACTAAAGAATACTTATATGGTTGAAGGGCATTATGCCTGGGATTTGGAAGTACCTTTGCGTTTAACTTATGCGAGCCTGGCGGTTAAACAGCCTTTGGTTCAAAATTTATTAGCTAAATTATCAGTTGCACGTGTCTCGACTTTGCAATCGCCGTTTTATGGTTTGGCCATATATAGGTTAAATTTTGAACAGGTATTTAATCTCAGCGAAACTACAGATACAGGAAATACAACTCAATGAGCGGAGAAGTTGAATCTACAGCCAGTGGTACTCCAGAGATTGCTGAGCCAACAGCTGGTACTTCGCGTTTTGTAATTGCTTACAAACGCGATAGTCGCGCTTTGTTGAATATTTTATTATTAGCTTTGGTAGCAATACTTGCTCTATCCGGTTTGTTTATTTTTATTGAATTTGGCACCAATCCTAGTCCTTTACACTTTAAAGAAAATGCTAATCGCCAAATTATCGAACCAGTACCAATGGATCAACCTGGTATTAGTAAACCAGCGCTATTAAACTGGGTAAATGAAATGGTTAGCGATGCATTCAATTTCAATTACAGTAACATCGATAAACAACCCGCAAAAGTATATGATTACTTCAGTGATGTGGCGATGAAACAATATTTGGATTTGCTGCAGAATGATCAAGATTTTCAATTAATTCCAGAATATAAATTTGTGGTTTCGGTCACGCCACTTGAAGCACCAGAAATTGTCACGGAGAAGGCATTTCGTGGCCGCTACGCTTGGCAAGTACGGGCTAAGATCGCGATTGTATTTTCTAATGGCATACGCAGAGGAACCCAAACCAATACGTTTGATTTCTTAGTCTGGCGGGTTCCTGAAACAGAAAATCCACTTGGCATCACTATTGCTAGCTTCACCCGCGCCATCAATGGCCGCACCGCTTTAATGGGTATTGGTCGAGCTACCTGATAATATCCCCAGTTTTTAATATCTGGTTACGGAACATTTTTGTATCCAGGTTGTCTATCTTAATAGCATAACAAGAATCTTGGAGAATATCGTGCCATCTTATGTATTAGATCGAGAAGGTAAAATCTTTACGTTCAGTGATTCAGATATATACTGCCTAGCAGCATTTTTATCTTGGATAAAAGAACAAAAAAATACGGATGAAAAATTTAAAAAAGTTTTGGAGAGCGCTAATCATATATATTTAGCACTAAACATGTTCAGAGAAAATAGAGAAAATGCAGCGCTTGAATTGAAAGAAGTTCGCAAGATTTTAAGATATTTTCACCCAGACAAAATCGATAGCTCACCATTTGGCTTCTTTGCAAGTTTTACAGATGATCAGGCATTTGATGAGGGTGTGCGTGACATTGTTAAAAAAGAAGCAGCTACCAACAAAAAAAGTGCTGCAGAAATTGTTAGTAGCAAGACAACATCGGCTATTAATAAAATTCTTGCTGTACCAGAGTCTGAGGCAGAATTCAAAGAAAGACTAAGGCAACGAGCTGTAGAGGAGGAATCGTTGCGCGAGGCTGGAGCAACAAAACTCGATAAAGCTATCAGTAAAGTTCTGGGTTCAAGTACATATGATCAGGCAGCTGCTGATCGTTCTGCACAAGCAGGATACTCTCAATCTAATCGGGCCTACGGATTAATGATTGGTGAATTGATGCCATTTTTAGGCATGCTTTTGAATATCTCGATTGAGCCTGTCAACGTTGTTCGTGCAAAAGAGCATATCAAAAAAAGAACCTCATCTGAAGATGCTCAAGGTGGGACTAAGGCAAAGGAAGAGGGTGGTGGTTTCTTCGGATTCGGATTTGGTGGTAAAAAAGCAACAGCTAAAACAGATAAGGCGGAAGCAGCAGAACCAGCAAAAGCCGCAGCACCAAATGAAGACTTCAATAC
>CAYPGU010000035.1:0-12433 GCA_964409995.1 uncultured Legionellaceae bacterium
CATTAAGAATTCTAAACACTGTGTCACCACTGCGTAGTTTTGTAAGTTTAGCTAGATTAGCTTGGTCTACTACATACTCAACCCCTGCAGTTAAAACAACAGGTTTTTTGCCTGCAGTATTATATACCTTGATAATTGTTTGGCCATTTGCGTCTGAACCAAATGCTATTTGCCTACTACCAGTGCTACCAGCTTTTACCCCATTACCTGCGATTCCAAGTTGCACGCCAAAGTTTTTGGTCGGACTACCAGTGTATTTAACTGCCACCATTTGTCCTTCTGCTAAAAGTGGAGTTTGATCAAATGTTGGAGTGCGTGTAGGACTTCGCGTGGATGGCCTTTTTGAAGGATTGCGTGTGCCAATCCTCGTAGGAAACTTGGTTGGTTTGCCACTTGGAATTTTTACGGTTGGGAACCTGCTGCTTGGTCTAGCGCTTGGTTTTTTACTTGGCATCAAAGTTGGCCTAAAGCTTGGTCTAAGGGTGGTTGGTCTAACGCTAGGGATTGGTTGCGGCACCGGAGGGTTGCTAGGAGTTACGGGGGGATTAGTTTGACCATCATATCTGCGCCACTCAACTACCTGCGGTAACATAAAGTTTACAACTTTAATATTACTATGCAATTTATCACCTATTTTCCAATTCTTAGCCACTGTGTCAGGAAACATTTTAAATGAAACAGTTGCACCTTCTTGGCTAATGGCAGGTACTGGGTAACGATATGAAAGTATTGTACCATACCATGGTTCATCACTTGTGAATGCAAATGCTGAACCATAGGGCTCTTGGAATTGCCCGGGGTTCAGTCGATTATTATCTTCATCATGCCCTCCACCAAGTGTATGTAGCATTTCATGAAAAATATTGAATTGATCAGGTGTTGAACCGATACCACCTTCTTCTTTACCAATTAAATCTCCACTCCAACTAGAAAAGTATGGAGAAAATCTAGTGCTAGCAACTCCGCCTAACCAAGGAATAGTATTTTCGCCATTCCCTACAATTCCAAATACCCAATCAGTATCAGCTTTTCTCTGTTTTGAAATTCTACCTGCCCAACTCTTAGCATCCCACGGATCATCTACAGCACCATAAAAATTCTTATCTTCTGTTGATTGACCAATAACAACTCCAGCTACTTCAATTTCATAGCCTGTGATGCCTTGGCGCCTAAACGTTGATTGAATAAAGTTCTTCGTATTTTGCGCGAAGGCATATGTATCACCAACTTCATTAGCTGCATTTGGAGTATAAGCAAATATAATTCGCAAAAGTTTTTTGCCATTTCTGGTTGGTATGTCCAAACGTCTACGTCCAAACATCTCACCCAAACCTGGATCCTCGACTGTTGGACTAGTTTCGTTAGACGCAGTTTGGTTAAGTGCAGTCTGGTTAGAATTTGTATGTTCATGTAACCTTTTGAGCCGCTCTTGATTTCTTTTGAGAATTCCCTCCGCACTCATCTTACATGAAACCTGATAATTATGACCATTTACATTATATGTTCTAACCTCAGTGATACCATCTGGCTCCCAAATCAAAGCCGTATTGGTTACATTTCTTGTTTCAGGATCAATATCTTGCGTTAGGAACCCGATCGCACCTGTACTTTTATCTTGAAAAGTGGCTGACACTGTCTCGATATCGACTAATGACTCTGCATCTTCAGTATCCATATCTGTTTGATTAGTAGTGAGTAAACCACGAATTTTTTTAGTACTTTTCTTTTGTGTTGTTTTTTTGTAACGCTCCCTAGAGCGTGATTGAACAGTAAATTGGAAGCCATTAATGTCAATACTATCATCCGCAGAAGATTGGACTTCTCTTCTAGAATGAGTGTCAGTGGCTATTTCATGTATAGAATATGATATGTATTTTGACTCTACTCCGGCATTAGAATATGCAGAAACAGCGATATCCATAGCGGCCTGCGCATCTTCATCTAGGTGTTCGCTTGGTGCAGACAGAGACCACCTATGCTCTCGGAATAACATTCCACCCTGGTGGTTAGATTCTAATTCGTCAGCTGGAGCAGACAATTGTCGTTTCTCGCCATCTTCAACATCATCAATTTTGTTATTATCATGGTTGTCAACTGGTGGCAAACCTTTCGATGCCGCCTCACCAATCCCAGCAAGCGCCATCATCATTAATAATAGTTTGCTTTTAACTTTCATTTACTTGTCTATTGTTATTCTATATTTAAATTCTATATTTAAATAGACTATTCAACAGACCAAAAGTTCCAGTGTAGTTACACCCAAATAACTCTAATCGTCGCCCTTAGGCAGCCAAAATTCAGCATATCGATCAGAAAATAATAGAATTTTTTTGCGCATTTCTGATAAACGATCTGCATTAACCTCTCTATCAAATTCACCATAACCTGAAATTCCCAAACCAAGTTTATTGTTCGGAAAACGAAACCCTAAAGTATACAATATGGTAGGAAACACATCAAAATGTACTATTTCATCCCGATTCATTTGTAATCTCTCAGGCAGAACAAACTTATTATACACTGCTCTTTTTGGTGACTTTGCTATACGATCGTCAATTTGATCGGGGCTCATCAGGACATGATCGCCTAATATGGCTAATACTGTGTTTTCTAAATACCCATTACGCTCTAAGTACGTGTAAAAATCATAGACTAAATCAGAAGTACATTTAACAATTCCAAAATAGTCTTTGACACCCTTTTTGGCACAATATGTTGAAATGTGGCCACCCGGTTGATGCATATCAAGTGTTAACAATGTTAGATTATAGGGTTGGTTATTTGCACGTAAATCTGCTAGTTTAAGTTTAGCCTGCTCGAATAATAAATCATCGTATAGTCCCCAATGATGAAATTCCTTCATCCCCATCGCTTCGAACTCACTACGTCCAATTACTTCATCATAACTATGATCGTACAGAAATTTTCCTTTGCCTGCAAAGTTATAATTAGCTCCACCAATATAAACATTTTTATAGCCATGATTTGCTAAAATATCTGACAAACAAATCGCCCCAGGGAGAAATTTCTTTACAACCGCCCCCAACTTATTATGATTATTACCAATAATTTTCGGCTTAAGTGGGATGCCACACATGCTAGATACTAATCCTGCCATAGTCCAACTACAACCTCTACTTTGCTTATATTTGGTAAAGGTATCGCCAGGAATTGAACTTATTTTATATAAAAGATTTTCACCAAAGGCATCTACGTCTGTGTAGGTATATTCTAAAGACTCAACATAGATAAGTATTAGATTACGTGGCTTTTCTGTTAAAACAATTTCTTTTGGTTCAATATAGTTTTGGGCAATATAATCGTTCTGCCTACTAATATTAATATAATCTGTAATATGAATAGTATCAGCAAAATAAATTAGCGTTGAAATAGTAGCAATTAAGGCAAATGGCACGCGGCGCAAGTATGGTCTTATAGAGATTTTACTAAGGACATAGTAAAATACAATTGTTACCATTAATGACACTCCAAAGCACCAGTAAAAGTAGCTTTTTGTTAACTTTGGATCAATATCTAATTGACCATGCACACCAAATTGCAAGTGATAAAAAATTTGCTCGAATTCTAAAACGCCAAAATAGTGCTTAAACCAAAAACAAGAACTAGCGATAATTGCCAAGCACCAAAACAAAGTGAAGCGCAAAATATTCATTATATTGTTTTTCAAAAAAACATTCTTAATCATTTAATCCAACCATTGATCCATCATTATTTAGACCTACACTGTCAATAAAGTTCAGATTTTTATACAATAAACTCTTTGTCACACTTAACATTTTAGCACTATTATAATTATATCGAATAAACAGCCGCCATACAGTTGATCATAACCGGTGGATAAGGATTCATTTTATGCCACTATAATTTGCTATACATATATTTTTTATAGTCTTTACTATCTGCGTTAAATACATTTAATACCTGCACAAACTGCCCAAGCTTATCTGCCAGACCAATCGCCAAATCAAAACGTACTACTGGAATTATTGGTTTTCTAAATTCCACCTTAGGCGCAATAATGCGGGCAAAGGTTAGATGCGGCTCATACAATCCTCTAGGTCTATTTAATACATTAATCCCTCGCGCTTTTAATAAATTGACTAGAGCATTATGCAGCCCAACTAAAGAATCTTCGCTCGCTACGCTTAAACCAGCCCATTGAAAATCTGGATCATCATCAAGACCGAACTCATTCTTAGTAAATATCGGCTGTGGACGCTTAGTAATTGTTTTTAAGAATTCAGTTACAGCTAAGTAATCATCCTCCATACCATAGAATTGTACTAGAGTTACATGCGGTTTAGCGTGCTGGCTCAAAAGGTAGCCATTAGCAATCTCGGCAAAATTTTTTTGCGCATATGTAACGAAGAAATTAGGATCTGAAGCTAACATTGCGACTATAAACTTGGTCTTTTCCGACTTATTCTTCTCAGGCATGATGATTCTCCAAAACTTGACATTAAAATAGTATCAAGTTTTGGATGATAAGCAAACTTATTATGCTTTTAATTTTTTGAGGTGCGTAGTAGCGTCAAGCTGTATCACTTCTGCATGATTTGTTGCCAACTGGGCAACATTTGTACTCATGTATGATACTGTTCCATACATGAGATCTAGTGCATGCAAAAAGTTTAGGGTTTTAAGCACATTATCAGCTTTATAATAAAATGTCTGGCCTGGGAACTGCTGTGTGTACTCATATATTTGCAATAATTGAATTTGTTCCAAGCTTGCATCTGTAACATCCTTCTGCGCATCCATGCACCACAGATTATATTCAGCACGTGCTCGGACTAAATTGCATGACATGGCAATATTCATTCCATTTGCTGCGCAAAGTCTTAAAAGGTTGGGGCGTAAATCAGCACTCACTATGTCTAAGTAGTTTATGTTGTAATGCTTTGCTTTGTTTATTAGACTTATTACATATTGTTCGTCTACCTCAGTTTTTAAAATAGGCAATTTATGATCATCTAATCGCAGTTCCGTGCCATCAAGTACCGCTGGAATCCAACCGGGTAATAGCTTTTCGTTGCCAAACAGTGGTGCCGTGTATACACCTAACATCAACTCTACTTGCTTAATATTCTCTTCTGCCGACTTTCCAACCAAGGGCCTAATCTTTTGTGCTTGCCGAAAGCGAATTAGGTGCTTTATCTCAAAAGAATTAATCACAAAATCAGATAACTCCAAATTACTATCAAACTTCTCTACATGTTCTTGAATTAACTGCCATACATTGTCTGCCAGATCAAAGTTATCACCTTGTAGTTCTAAGTTAATTTTTATTCTTCTGCCATGTAAGCGACTATATTTTTCTATTAGCACAAACAATTCTTCTAAGGAAGGTATAAATTGATTCATTCCCAAACCATAGCGTGTAGTTTTAAGCTCTGAAAAATTTTTCTCAGTAATTCTACCTAGTTGCGAAGTTTCATTAGCCCCCCAACAAGAATGGAAACCATCGACATTTCGATCTAATATATCGTCACGACAAATTACTATTTTATTATCAGCGCTTAAATACAAATCTAATTCAATCCCATGCGCGCCTTGGTCAAGTGCGGATTCAAAGGCTAGTAACGAATTTTCTGGAATTACACCAAGCGGCAGAAATTCATTAATGTAGTTCCTACTCGTCGGCCCCATACCACGATGTCCTAAAATTATTAACGGCATTATATTCCCCAATTTTGTGGTTACAAACGCGCTCTTAGAGCGTATTAGGTCAATAAAGTTCAAATCATTTGGTGCTGGATAAATACCTGTTGGAACTTATATTCAAGTTTATTGTCCAATAAATAAAACAAAATGAGAGCCAACATGTCTGCAGCTTCATCACAAAGCACTACAGAATCTGGTAAAAACACAGTAGTTATTGGTGGCGGCCCTGGTGGGTTAATTGATTCATTATATATGCTGTTAAAAAAACAAAATGTCACTCTCTTTGAAGGTCGAGATGAATTTGCAACTAGAGATAATCAAGTTTTATTACAAGAACAGCTAGTAAAATATATGCTAAACGACTTTACACAGTTTTATGAGTGTGGCTATGAAATTGAATATGTATTTAGATTGGAGAGACTAGATATAGAAATTCGCCACGACCCAAATAAAGCTGCCAAGTATGCCAAGGCAGCTCAACAAGCCGGCAGACCAGTTCCTAGCCTAAGTCAAGATGATCTTAATTTTATTGATATATTAAAAAATCACCAGGGAAATATACGCATTTCTGAATTTCAATATTACATGCTGGCAAAAATCAAAGCATATTGTGTGGCCCATCCAGAACAGAGCTTTGAAATTAATTCAAATGTAGTTACCATGGTAAGCGATACAATTTCAGCAGTTATATACGAGGATAAGTCTACAGGACACCTACTAGGAATTGAATTTGATAATTTATTAATTGCGGAGGGAGCAAAACGTAACCTAACCAACAAATTGTTTGGTACTGACAATGTCAAGTCAGTGACAAGTGTAGATTCTAATCCTTGCGCACATGCAGTAGGTTTTGTAGAAGTTGACCTTAGTGATCAAAGAAACTCTGATTTGTTTAATAATTTTTATTCCACGAAGCCCGTGTGCACACCTTTTCTACCGCTCTCAATTAATCTGCGCCGCAAAGATATCCAATTATTTACAAAATATGGTTGGGATTATAAATCTGACTTGCCAAATTTTTACATTCGAATCGAACCTGATAGGCAACGCTTTTATTTTGCATGTGAAATCCCTGCCCAATGGCAAAAAACTCTAGATGAAATCGCTTCTAATGATCCCAATACTTTGCGACAAGCTAAAGCCGAAATTAATAGGCTAATTAGCGAATGGATTAAAATTGCCATTACTAACGAGTACCCAGGATTAGATCCAAAAATACTTAAATTAATTACGGAAGGACAAGATAAAGTGCAAACTTTTATGAAAGATCCGTCCCGCCTAAAATTTGGCTATAAGCAAACCAGGCATGGTTCAAATATTTTTGTAACAGCTGACGCTTTATTTAGTGCCGTCTACAAATTGGGTACTGGACATTATTTTGCTGGTATGGCTGGCAAAGCAGTAGCTAATTGTTTCGATGCTAATGGTCATTTTACTGGTGAGAAACCATTTGTTGCTGTTCTTGACACTATGAATAGAACATATAATTACTTATTAACTTTATTTAGAATCACCAAGTTAATGAAAGAACATTCGCTCAAATCTAAGTACATAGCTAAACCATTGATAAATAGGATTGAAGGAATGAAATGGTTATATAGGAAAGCTATGCGACCTCAGGTCACTAATGTTAAGGATATGAATGAGCATGCTCACAATCCAAAATTTAAGCCACAGTAGCCACATCAACCCTTTTCATAGGGCGGTCTTAAACTAGGTTTTAATTTGCGCTGTTTAATTTTACGTTCCTCTGCTGTGTCGGTAGGTTGATTCACCACATTCAAGCCATGCAACAAATCATCTTTAGCATGTTGATAGCGTAAGCTTTCCTTCTCTGCCTGCGATAAAACTTGCTTTAGCCACACGATCGGATCATCTATGGTAAATTCGTTGCGTAATTCAGCTAGCAATTTGGCAGCTGTATCATGATCAATTTGCAACCTAACTGCCACATAATTACCTGGCAAACATAGCATATGTAAAATTAAACGTGGTGAAAAATGCCGAAGATATGAAACTTGGGCTTTTTCCATAAAATTTAAATAGTCAATGTGTTTGTTGCGACAAATCAGTTTTAAAATACTAGTTGCCTCTGTTTCGCCTAATATATTTGACAAATTCCGGTATAACAAATCTAGATTAGACTTTTCTTGTTCTAACATAGCAATTATATGGGCAATTAATGCATAAGTCTTTTCATCTGTTTGGTGCAAATGAAATTCAGATAACGGGTCATAATTGCTAGTTTGCATAGTTTTTCTACTCTTTGGTGTACTACGCACCAATCATTAGTTTATACTGCATACTATTCTTGATTCGTAAATATATCAAGTATGCTTAGTATAAATATAGTATTATACTCAACAATACTTAGGTTTTTGGATGATAGAATGATTGAAATTCGCCGCAGCAACCAACGAGGCCATTTTAATTTTGGCTGGTTAGATACATATCACACCTTTTCCTTTGGTGAATACCATGATCCAAAGTTCATGGGATTTGGCAATTTAAGAGTGCTAAACCAAGATAAAGTACAACCAGGTGCAGGTTTCCCGCAGCATCATCACGCTAATATGGAAATTATATCATATGTGGTAAGCGGTGCATTAGAGCACAAAGATAGTCTCGGTACAGGTTCGATCATCAAAGCAGGTGATGTTCAATATATGTCTGCAGGAAATGGGGTTACACACAGTGAATTTAATCCTTCTGACAAGGAAGTAGTAAAATTTTTACAAATTTGGCTTATCCCAAACCAAATCGATCTACAACCAAAATATCAACAAATATCTGTCCCTCGCGCAGACAAGATCAATCGTTGGCGTTGTGTAGCTTCTATCGATGGCATGAGCGGATCTATGCAAATTGCAGCGGCGGCTAATATCTATGCATCAATCCTACAACCGCTTAATATGATTTCAAAGATTATCAATAGCAAACGTGCATGGCTACAAGTAATCAGTGGCATTATCATGCTCGATACCGAAGTATTAGATGCAGGCGATGGCGCCGGATTAATTGATGTTGAACAATTAGATTTAATTTCGTCTGAAGAGGCTGAAATTATATTAATTGAATGTTAATATTTGGTTAATTTTTCTTCATCTAAAGCTTGCTTTACTTTGGGTCGAGTCAAAATTTTATCGTAATATGCGTTAACTTTTGGCCAATCGTTTAATTTTAAGCCACAATCAACAACTTTAACCCAACGTAAGACGGTAAAACAGTATGCATCAGCAGTGGTAAATTTATTACCAGCAATATACTCTTGTTTCGTCAAAAGCTTTTCTAAGTGATCCAATCGAGAGCGTAATCTGTCGCGCGCAATAGACTTATAGTCTTCACCAATATTTTTATTAAAAAATGGCCCAAATCCTTTGTGCAGTTCGGAAGATACAAAAGTTAAAGCCTCTTGTAATCTATAACGCGCAAATGCATCAGCCGGATCAACGTCTTTACTGTTTGATCCAGTTTCTGCAATATAAAACAATATTGCTGCAGCTTCGGTTAATATCTCGTTATTATCCAGCTGTATAACAGGTACAGAGTTTTTTGCATTGATGCCGGCTAAGTCAACCTTGTCTTCAGTAGTGTGAGTAGCTAAGTCAACTTTTTTAAGATTAAAACTAAGACCGTTTTCTAATAATGCAATGTGCGGCGCTAAGGAACAAGCGCCGGGAGAGTAATATAGTGTAAGCATAATAATGATTCCATGTTGATAGCTATATGATTATAGTTTAAACCTATGCTATATTACATTTAAATTTTATGGTGAAAACAAATGAGCGAACATAAACATCATCAAACAAAATTTAAAGCCTCCTGGCAGAGTTACAAACCACTAATCATAGTCTTGGTTTTTTGTTTGCTAATGGCGCTAGCCCCAAACTATGCTTACTTTAATTTCTATGTAATCATGTATGCTTTCATGGCGTACTTTTTTATCCTGCTAGCTTTGTTTAAGTTTTTTGATCTCGATGGTTTCGCTGAGGGATTCCAAACTTACGATCTAGTAGCCAAACGATTCAAAGCTTATGGTTATATATATCCATTTATAGAATTATTCTTAGGTCTGGGTTATTTAATGCAAGCCGATTTGTTGTTGGTAAATTGGATCACTTTAATCGTTATGCTAGTAAGCGGCATTTCAGTAGTTAAAAGTTTACTCGAAGGCAAAAAGATTAAGTGTGTTTGTTTGGGAACAGCTTTGAATGTTCCACTCAGCTCGATATCAGCGATAGAAAATTTTGGTATGGGTGCAATGGCTTCCTTGGCTTTGATTACTTACTAGTGTGCATCCAATGCTTAAGCTCTAGCTATGTTTAAATGGGTTCCATCTGGAGCTTTTTCTTTTGTCATTTTTATCTTCAGTCGCATCTTGTTGAACAAGAGTAGGTGTGGTGGTTTTTAAAGAGTTGTTGGGCAGTTCCATATCATGAACCGCGTGTTGCTCTGGAGTCCAAACGTCATGGAAATCGCCATCAGATATATCAGATTCGCTCCTCTTTTTGCTTTTTAGCGAAGTTTCTTCAATAGAACTACGTCTTGAGCCAGTGCTTTGAGAAGAAGCGTCTAACGATTGATCCTTTCTAAGAAGCCCCATATCTTCCATTCTAGCTAGATCTTTAGGGTCTAAATCTTGCGGTGCGTACTTCAACATGCCATCTAGTATTGCTTGTAACATTAAAACCGCCGGGGATCCCGGATCTTTAGTTTTGTCTGTTAACCCCAGCTTAACTGCTTTAACACAATCTATGACATATTGAGGTATAAGCTGATCATTCTTTTTATCATCAGCTTGTTCATACTTATTAAGAAAGAGATTATCTATAATCTTCCCAACCAAATTGGGAAAGTAACTATTCCCTGGAATCTTAGGTATCGCGTAACTAATGAAATCATGCAAAATATCAATTTGTTCCTCAGGACTTTTGCCTTTGATAACATCATAAGCAGCCTTTACTAAATCGGCATATCCTTCCTTGACCACGTCATCATCTAAGGCCTTTGCTTCATTAGTGTAGGGGGCGGCTTTCCCACCAGGATAGTTTTTCTTATCAACAACAAAGTGTTGTCGATCCCGTGCCTTACTGTATCCAGCGTTCATTTTCTTAGCTATTTCATCAAAAACAGGCTTTTTACCAGGCATCACCACAATCCAATTTTTATATTTATGTGTGACACTTTTAAGTCAACATAGTTCAGTGATAAGCGTATATACTCTCACCCACTAGCCCCTCAATATAGCTCCAAGCAGACTGCATTCATGGGAATTGGTTCTCCACCAACTGCAAACTAATTCTAAAAATGGGACCAAGAATCTTTTTATATTCTTGACCTAAAACGCTAAAAACCCTATAAAATCCAGTCTATAATAAATATATCTACAAATACTCACAGATCCATTTGTGGCTGTATTATAATTGGGTGTCCAAAATTATTTGGATGGAGGTGAGTAAAAATGAACGCTAGAATGAACAAACTCGGTATCACCCTCGGAATTGTGTTTGGTTTAAGCATGCTCGTATTTGCTTTGCTAAGCATATTCTTAGGTCTTGCTACTGAAATAGTAACATTGATGGCATCATTGTACATCGGCTATGCTGCAACCTACTTAGGTGGATTAATAGGATTCCTCTGGGGATTTGTCCACGGATATATTGTAGGTATAGTAGTTGTGCTAGTTGGCGACTTTCTAGATAGGCATTAGTCTGTCTGATTGTTAAGATGATGGCCTAACAAGGAGCGATTTTAAGACGGACTGCGTAAGGGTCTGTGTTATTTTTTTTTATCTACTACATTACTAGCCGCTTTCGACCCGGAGTTAGAGCTGAAATCCCGCTTTTAGCATATAAGGTACGCACCGCGCTGGCCAATTCAGCCGAGCAATCAAATCCTTGTTTAGTATTATTGGCTATATCGAGCAGTGTGCAACCTTCATACTCTTCGTTTAACATTGTAGCCAAGGTTTCCTTGTCTAGGTATTGCGCAAATAAGTTTAGAATACTGGCATTCTGGTAATGTATTACAATATGTAAAATATTTTTGCCATTTAAACGGTAATCTTTGATTGGCAAGCCATTTTCTAATAATAGCGCCCAAAGTTTAATAACATCACTAACCTGAGAGTTTCCATAAGCAGCCATGGCCACGAAATCAACTAAACATTCACCAATCCCATTATCAGTTTTAATCTTGTGTCCCGCAAGAAAGCGCGCAATCTCTGGATCAGAAAATAATTCTTGCACCAACTCAAATACCTCATCTGCTGTCAGTTTATATTCTTGGTTATTAATGTAATAAGCCTGGAATAAAGTATATAATAAAGTTTGATCATTTGACGCTAAGATTTTCAAATCATAGCCCTTAGCGACAAGATACCTAATAGCTGTTATAGATCGGAAACAAACCATGGCGGTTATCATTAAATTAAATAGGATTGATTTGTATATCGGTAGATTGGACTTAACTTCGTCAGGAATATTTTCAAATAAGTATTCGAATATACTATAGTCCTCGAATTTCTCTGCATGTATTAAAGCCTCACACAAACAATTAGGACTAAAATTAAAATTATCCTTTATTAAAAAATGGAAAAACAATATCAAGGTAGACAGGTTATTACTAATTGCATATTTTACAATCCCATCTAAATTTAATGTTATAGAAGGATTGAAAATCACATCCATAGTAGCTGGCTTGCCAGACTTTTGCAGCTCTGGAATTTGACTCCATAGTGATGTAGTAG
>CAYPGU010000035.1:12443-13345 GCA_964409995.1 uncultured Legionellaceae bacterium
GGCATTTAAAATACATCGAAGCAAATAAATCCTTCTCATGCTTCTTGTCAACGCTATTCAAGGCAAACATCATCATCTGTTCAAATAATCTGCGCCCTTGTGGGTTGGAAAGGCCTAAGTTCTCCACAGAAAAATATTTAAATACTCTTGATCCTTGCATGGTATTCATTTCGATTATGACCATGGATTCTAATATTTCTAAAGCTCGAGCAAATTTATTTGCTTGTAATAAGTTGACTACAAACTGAATGTAGTCTTTGCCAAAAAAATTTCCGGTCAATTTCACACGCATATCATTAAAGGTACGGGCTTTAATTTTATTCACTTCGCGAAATAAAACTCCTCGAATCTCATCCCAGGCTGAGTCTTTTGCATTTATTACTTCTGGCACCCCAATATCTCTAGAATCCTTAATTAGAATAACTGCTCGAAATGGATCTGGCTCATCAACAGAGAATAGTGCTTGCAAAAATGTATTTACTACCTGAAGGGGCCTTTTATGTAACAGTTTTAATAAAAACGTATTTCCTTCCAAGTCATGCTGACTTAACTGGTCGATAAGTGATTTCCCATGCTTGTTGCAGCACGCACTAAACTCGTCGGCGATCAATTTAATTAACGGTGCATTATTCTTTATTTCCGGATACGACACTAAATAGTGAAAAATGTTACTATTTCGGTTATCAATCATCAGGATTCCATCACCAATATTCTGCACAATTATCTTTAGCTCTTTAATTGAAATTGGAAATTGCAACGCTATCATCAAGATATTTTGGCCAGATTCATTACGTAACGAACTTATCAATTTAAGAGTTGACGGTTGCCAGGTCCTTGATTTACCAGAAATTATCTGTTTAGAAAATAGCTCGAACTGTTCAGCAAGCCATGAGTTGGCTACA
>CAYPGU010000036.1:0-13332 GCA_964409995.1 uncultured Legionellaceae bacterium
TTTTGTAAAACGTCCATTTATGTGTCGGACGTTCGATCTTAAATTCAAAATAGTTTTATTGATGAAAATTAATCATGTTTTTAAATGGCGCGCCGGGACCGATTCGAACGGCCGACCGCCTGGTTCGTAGCCAGGTACTCTATCCAACTGAGCTACGGGCGCACAAGAAGCAAGATTATGATTCATCGCGGATATAGAGTCAACACCAAAGCTAAGGGATTAGCGTTGGCGTATAGGCCAAAGGTTTTTATATTTGCCTAAGGGCTGGCGTTCTTTGAACATCGGTGAATGTAGCAGGACAGCTACGCTGATAATAGCCGCAAAAATAAACAGTTTAATGAAGAAGTTAGTTTTAGTTTTATGTGATTTTTGCTTCATGCTTTAAATTCCATTAAGAATCTGGTGGAGAAGGAGGGATTGACTCGCACCTTCCATGGCGCTCGCCCCTTCGGGGCCGCTACGCGGTCCAAATCTGCAATCCTGCAGATTTGTCGAACCCAACCTTCTCTTATCGAGGGTTCGTACCACAACTCATCAGATTTGAAATACATACCCACAGAGTGGATATATATTTCAAATCTGGTGGAGAAGGAGGGATTCGAACCCTCGATGGAGTTTAACCCCCATACTCCCTTAGCAGGGGAGCGCCTTCGACCACTCGGCCACCTCTCCAGAAACGAGACGTAAGTCTACCACATCATTTAGATTTTGTTAAATACAATATAAAGGGGCTTAAAACGTGATTAAATGGGGCATATGGGCGGCATAGAACTTGCTGGCACGTTTGTACCAGCAAAGTCATTAGATCTATTGATCATCGCCTCTAGATTGTGAATCATTATCACGAGGCTGCGACGGAAGCTGGTTACCAAAGTTATCTTCTTCATCTTCTTCTTTAGCAGCAGTACCAGTCGGATTTTTTTCGCGTTGGATCCTTTGATAGATTTCTTCACGATGTACAGAAACATGCTTAGGCGCATTAACGCCAATCCTCACTTGGTTTCCCTTCACCCCAAGTACGGTAATAGTCACATCATCCCCTACCATTAGGGTCTCTCCGGCCCTTCTTGTCAAAATAAGCATTATCGATCTCCATTTACTTCTAGTTATTACTTCCACCCTGCCCATGAACTACTATCAAACAGCTCACTACCGCTTAACAGATTGGTCTGATTGATTCAGCAAGATTGAATATTCCACACTTTTATAGTCAGTTTGTCAATCCTCTTGAGAAGGTTCCTTGTCTAAACCGAATGCTTCATGTAACGCGCGAACTCCTTTCTCTAGATCTTTTTCGTCCAAAATCACAGATACTTTAATTTCTGACGTAGCAATTAGTTGTATATTCACGTCATTTTTTCCTAAGACCTGTAACATTTTGCTAGCGATCCCAGCATGAGAACGCATACCAACTCCAACTAAAGACAATTTGGCAATTTTTTCATCAGAGTGCACTTCTCTAACATTTAATTGATCAGCCAAAGGAGCAATAATACTCATTGCACGAGCAAAATCGCGCCTATGCACGGTGAAGGTAAAATCAATCAACTCATTATTCGGTGCGTTTTGTACAATCATGTCAACTTCAATATTGGCATCACTGATCGCACCTAAGATCTGTCCACTCACGGACAGAGAGAATGGAACACCACGCAACATTATACTTGCTTCATGACTGTTGTATGCGATACCAGAAATTATCTGTTGTTCCATTTTTTTATCCTCATATGAAATCAATGTTCCGGGTCCAGGTTTGAAAGTTGAAAGCACGCGCAGCGGAACATGATATAAGCCTGCTAATTCCACCGAACGGATTTGTAATACTTTTGCACCCAAACTCGAAAGTTCTAACATTTCAGAAAAAGTAATTTTATCTAATAAGCGTGCATTCTTCACAACACGAGGATCTGCAGTGTACACACCTTCTACATCTGTATAAATTTGACATTCATCGGCTTTCAGTGCCGCAGCAATTGCAACTGCTGTTGTATCCGAACCACCACGGCCTAAAGTTGTAATATTGCCATCAATATCTACACCCTGAAATCCAGCCACGACGATTATTTTATTTGCAGCTAAATCCTGCCGAATTTTTGCATCATCAATTTTTAGAATACGGGCTTTATTATGTGCATTATCAGTGAGTATTTTAATTTGCGCGCCGGTATAAGAGCATGCCTGACAACCAAGCTCTAACAAAGCCATACTTAGTAGAGCTATAGTGACTTGCTCGCCTGTGGCTAACAAAACATCTAGTTCGCGTGGTTCAGGTATTTTGGATATTTGTTGCGCCAAATTCACTAATTTATCGGTTTCCCCGCTCATAGCAGAAACCACAACTACAATTTGGTTGCCAGTAGCATGTGCTTGTTTAACTTTGTTAGCGACGAATTTGATTTTGTCCAAATCTGCGACTGAACTTCCACCAAATTTTTGCACAATTAATGCCACAATTAAATCCTAAAGCTTGCTTTCAACCCAAGAGAATACTGACTCCATCGCGGCGGGTAAATCATCAGCGCGATCACCACCAGCTTGTGCCATGTCTGCGCGCCCACCACCTTTGCCACCAACTTGCACAGCAACCGAATTTACTAATTCACCTGCATGCACTTTATCGACACAATCCTTGCTCACGCCAGCAACTAGACTTACTCTACCATCTTCAACCACACCCAAGACCACAACCGAAGTACCAAGTTGTTGTTTGAAACGATCTACCGCCTCACGCAAAGTTTTTGCATCGCCAGCGGGTAGGACTGCGGCTAAAACCTTCACGCCTTTGATATTTTTAGCTTCAGAAACTAAGTCCTTACCGCCGCCTTTAGCTATATCGCTTTGCAATTTCACGAGTTGTTTTTCTAAAGTTTTAAGCTTAGAACTCATTTGTTGCACACGATTATCTAACTCTGCAGGTGTAGTTTTTAGATCAGAGGCTAATTTGTGAATAAATTCTTCTTGATTTTGCGCCCATTCAACGGCTGCTTGTTTGGTAATTGCTTCAATACGTCTTACCCCAGCAGCAATTCCAGACTCTGATACAATTTTGAAAAATCCTATATCACCAGTATGTCCAGCGTGCGTACCACCACAAAGCTCAACAGAAAAATCTTTACCCATGGTTAAAACACGCACTTTTTCACCGTATTTTTCGCCAAACAAGGCCATCGCGCCACTTTCCATCGCCTCTTTAGTCGACATTAATTTAGTCTCGACCGGAATATTTTCCTGCACCTTCTCGTTAACTAATAATTCGATAGCTTTGATCTCAACCGCAGTTAAAGGATTGGGATGTGCAAAGTCAAAACGTAAACGATCTGGATCTACAACTGAACCTTTTTGCTGCACATGCGAACCTAATACACGGCGTAAAGCCGCGTGCAATAAATGCGTTGCAGAATGATTGGCTTTAATTTTTTCGCGCCGCGCTGCATCTACGGATGCAGTTACTACATCACCTACCCGTAAACGAGCTGACAAGTTTTCCCCATAATGCGCGTGGGCATTAGAAAACTTAATCGTATCAATTACCGTAAAATTAATCCCGTCTATATTGGAAAGCAGACCGGTATCACCGACTTGGCCGCCAGACTCAGCATAAAATGGCGTGTGATCTAATACCACATAACCAAATTCACCTGGATGTAATTCCGTGACTGATTCACCATCTTTAAATATTTCTTCAATTTTGGCTTCATCACGCACCGTAGCGTAACCAGTAAAATCGGTTTTAGTTTTAGCAGCAATACTCTGTTTAGCAACAAATTGACTGGCACTACGTGCACGAGTTTTTTGCGTTGCCATAGCTTGGTCAAAACCATCAATATCCAAAGTCAAACCATGCTCTCGCGCAATGTCAGCAGTTAAATCAACTGGGAAACCATAAGTGTCATATAATTTAAAGACTGTATCACCAGGAATCACAGTGCCATTTACAGTCTTCATAGCTTGCTCTAACAACTTCAAACCTTGTTCCAGCGTTCGATCAAACTGCTGTTCTTCCTGTTTGAATACTTGTTCGATATTTGCTTGTTGTTTAATTAGTTCTGGAAACGCATCGCCCATTTCTTTGACCAGAACTGGAACCAATTGATAGAAGAATACTTCTTTGATCCCAAGTTTACGTCCATGCCGAATTGCACGCCGCATAATACGCCGCAACACATACCCACGCCCTTCATTACTCGGCACAACGCCATCCGCTACTAAGAAAGCACAAGCACGCAAATGATCCGCCACTACACGTAATGATTTATTACTTAAATCTTTAATCTCAAATAACTTAGCGATAGTACCAATGATATTTTTAAATAAATCTATATCATAGTTGTTGTGCACACCCTGCATGATTGCAGCAACACGTTCCAAGCCCATACCGGTGTCAACTGAAGGTTTAGGTAATTTGGTTAAACTGCCATCCACACTACGTTCATATTGCATAAATACAATATTCCAAATTTCAATATAACGATCACCATCGGCATCAGGTGAACCAGGTGGGCCACCAGGAATTTCCGCGCCATGATCATAAAAAATTTCAGTACATGGGCCACACGGTCCAGTATCACCCATCGCCCAAAAGTTATCTTTTTCGCCGCAACGAGAAATACGTTTCGGATCTACACCAATTTCTTTGATCCAAATATCTGCAGCTTCATCATCATCTTTGTATACAGTTACCCAGAGACGTTCTGGTGGCAGCTTCAAGACTTGAGTTACGAATTCCCAAGCATATCGAATCGCATCTTGCTTGAAATAATCGCCAAAACTAAAATTACCGAGCATCTCGAAGAAAGTATGGTGGCGTGCAGTAAAACCTACATTTTCTAAATCATTATGTTTGCCACCGGCTCGAACACAGCGTTGGCTACTAGCGGCTCGGGAGTAATCTCTCTTTTCCAGCCCTAGGAATAAATCTTTGAATTGCACCATACCCGCATTAGTAAATAGCAGAGTGGGGTCATTTATTGGTACTAAAGAAGAACTGGGGACAACTGTGTGCCCTTTATTTTGAAAATAGTCCAAGAATGCGGACCGTAATTCGGCAGTATTCATCTAACCAACCCTATTTTTGTAATAAAACTAAGTATCCTGGTACTATATTGCCAGATTCCTTGCGCAAATCAATGGCTTGAGAGTACATTTTACTAAAACCATACTTGTTGTACAGGCTTTTTAGGTAGGCAAGCGAATGCTGGTAGCGACCAGTTACCGTCAATTTGAAATCACCCTTCGGAAGTTGCTCGACGCTAAACGCAAAATAACCATTAGGATTTAAGCAACCATAGGCTTGATTGAATACGCGGCTCAAATCACCAAAGTAAATTAGAACGTCGGAACTTGCGATTAAATCGTATTTATCGTCAGTAGTACGCAGATATTCTTCGATATCGATATTATGTAATTGCTGGTAAACTCCTTTTTGCTCAGATTTGCTTAACATATTCTTGGCTAGATCCAAGCCTATAAGATCCTGTATTTTAAATAATTTGTTTAGCTCCTGGCCAAGCAAACCAGTACCACAGCCTAAATCTAGCACTGTATTAAAAGTCTCCCTTTCAGAAAATAAACGGATGTATTTAGACAAATCAATATGTGATCGATATTGCAAATTATCCACTAAACATGTTTCAAAAGTTTCGGCATAACCATCAAACAACTCCACCAAGTACGAAGAGCTAGCACGGCTAGAGTTATGTTGTTTTGCGGCATTTAAAAAATGTTGTATGGTTGGACACTGTGGATTTAATTCTAAAGCTCTGTTAAAAGCCGCCACACTGCTACGTAATTTGCCTACTCTTGCAAACCCATATCCAGCTAATTGAAAAAATCTGTAATCTTGCGGATAATACTTGGCGCCTCGCGTTGAGATGCTTAAACTTTTATGGTAATGACTATTATCAAAATAAAGTCTTGCCAAATTATATAAAGCTTCTTGATTGCGATAATTAATCAATAATATTTTATTTAGGTTTTTAATTATTTCAACGTGGTTTTCTTCAGCGCGTGCAACTTGAATTTGCCGCCACAAATCAGCAACGATAGGCTTGGCTGGCTTAATGTCAAAACTTTGCAGTTTATCCTTTAGTTCATTAAGCCATACACCAAGACCATTGATAGCTTCTAGATTAAACCTCGAGTTCAGCCAATTCATCTACATTTTGCTCGGCAGAAACTGGAATAGGCTTAGATAACAATTGCTTACGGATTTTAGCTTCAATTTCTTCAGCAATTGCTTTGTGCTCTTTTAAAAACTCGCGCGCATTATCTTTACCTTGTCCAATACGAGTTCCGTTGTAGCTATACCACGCACCAGCTTTATCAATTAAATTACATGCCACACCCAAATCTACTACTTCTCCCAAACGACTAATTCCTTCGCCGTACAAAATTTCAAATTCAGCTTGTTTGAATGGCGGTGCAACTTTATTTTTAACTACTTTGACCCGAGTTTCGCTACCTAATATTTCTTCGCCTTTCTTAACGGCACCAGTACGACGAATATCTAAACGCACTGAAGCATAGAATTTCAAAGCGTTACCACCAGTAGTGGTTTCTGGGCTACCAAACATAACGCCAATTTTCATACGAATTTGGTTAATAAAGATTACTAGAGTATTGGAGCGCTTGATATTAGCGGTTAGTTTACGCAAGGCTTGCGACATTAACCTGGCTTGTAAGCCCATATGATGATCACCCATCTCACCTTCAATTTCAGCTTTAGGGGTTAATGCTGCCACAGAGTCTACAATAACCACATCAACAGCAGCGGAACGGACCAACATATCGCAAATTTCTAAAGCTTGTTCGCCAGTGTCTGGTTGTGAAACCAATAAATCTTCTATCTTCACACCAAGTTTTTCGGCATAACCAACATCTAAAGCGTGCTCGGCATCAATGAATGCTGCAGTACCACCAGCTTTTTGACATTCGGCCACTACTTGTAAAGTTAAAGTAGTTTTACCTGAAGATTCTGGACCGTAGATTTCAACCACACGCCCTTTCGGAAAGCCACCAATACCCAATGCTATATCTAAACCAATCGAGCCACTTGAGATAGCTTCGATTTCGGGGACAGTGTCGTCACCCATTAACATAATTGAGCCTTTGCCAAATTGACGTTCGATTTGCGTGAGTGCAGCCTTCAGTGCTTGTTTCTTATGTTCGTCCATTGCGAATCCCTCATGTGAAATAAAAATAAATCTTACTGGAAACAAGTATGGCACAAAATCACCAATAACTGGAAGTGTTTACAGTAATTTTATTGAAGTTGGAAGATTCGATAACTTATATGGCGTTATGATCTTCGTAGCAAATCATTCCGAGCATAATATATACTGATGGAAATTCGCACCGCACTTAGAACTATACTACCATGTAAATATACCTGATTTTTTCAATGTTTTTCGAATCAGCCCATCAACTCATCACGAGAAGGATCTTATGATGAAATCAAAAAACACTTTGAATTTATTGTTATTATTACTATTTTCAAACATAACTCGCCTTGCTCATGCGAGTGCCAAATTAGATTCATGGATTGTCACACACCCGAAAGATTTTGACTTTTCTAAACCAGTGCCAGACATTTATCAACGTCAAGCAGAATCGATCTTTGATTCAAGAGAACAATCATTACAAATCAGCCAAATGCTCTTGACAGATGCAGAAGCAAACCGTTTGCGATCCTCGTTTGGAAGTATACGGGGTAGCGCACGAGGATATGTCGAGAAAGAAGAATATATGTACGCGGATGAACCTCTAGATGATAATTCGATTAGCGCAGTTACACAAAGCAATAATGTGCTAAGTTCCATGCCAGAGCAATGTGATACACCGGTAAATAATTATGCCTTATTTGTAATTGACGGCAAGCTTGATACAAACAGCTCGTATTTCAAACGCAACTTTGGGGCATATCCAGTGCTTGCAGGACCGGATTATTCTAAGGGTGATGGGATATCCCAGCATGGATTATATGTAGCTTGGACAATCTCACAAATAATTAGAATGGGCAATAACGCCTGGATCAATGGTGTCACTGTATTTGATTCTTCCGGGAAAGCATCTTATGGCACCATAATTGCTGCATTTCGATATGTAATCGAACAAGCTGCCGCGCTAAAAAAACGTGGCATAAATACAGGAATTAATGCATCCTTAAATGGACCACCTCTTGAAGCGTTTAATATCGTAGTAACTGAAGCTGCTAGAAGCGTTGATGTAACTGTTTCTGCTGGTAACAAAGCTACGCAATGCACAGAAAGCCCTGCCAATGCTGCTAATGTTGATGCTATCTGTGCCTTAGATCCAAATGGACAACCGGCTTCTTACACTAGCTGGGGTTGCGGCACTAAAATGATATGCGCACTCGGCAGTATTCCAGTGCCCGCGTATTATTATCCTGACCGTTACACAACTTTCACTGGCACTTCTGCTGCTGCACCAGTAATTGCTGCCATTAAAGCAGCCCGAAGATCAAATTATCCTAACTGGATTCCAGCCGATACTAGCGCTTCGTTGCGCGCTGATTTACAAGAAATAATCCCTGCGCCAACCTCTCATGTTAAAGCGC
This sequence comes from uncultured Legionellaceae bacterium, assembly GCA_964409995.1. Classification (GTDB taxonomy): domain Bacteria; phylum Pseudomonadota; class Gammaproteobacteria; order UBA6186; family Azoamicaceae; genus JAGVLG01. Next base: position 8,576 of record CAYPGU010000036.1, read on the forward strand.
CAATCTATGCGATTCCCGTTAACAAATTATGCCCGCTTGATACCAGATTATTCAATCAAGCTTATGTATCAAAAAGCGGATCATTTTCGCCTCTGTATAGACCTTTAAGTAATCAATTCTTTGGGGTTAAATTTACCGTTCGCTATTCAAATGCACGCCCGCATTTAAAGCTAGGAAATGCAAATACTTTGACAATCGATGGCGCTGGAAACAAAGTATTTCGACAAGTCTTAAATTTAAATGGGACCCAAACTGTTAAAAAAGGCACTAGATTAATCGCCAAGGGTAAAGCAATTGAATTCGTATTAACTGCCACCAATCAAAATAACAATAACACTGTTGATCTATATACCGTTTCTAGCAATAAACAATTACGCAAAATATTGCATGCATTTAGCGCAAATAAAATTGAAACAGTATCGTTTGGCGGAGTCGGTAGGGGAACAGTTACATACCCTACAGCAAGAAGATATATACCAGGTGGATGATATTATTTACGTTCTTTGGTATTGGCAGTAGTGATCGTCAACATACGGGCTAATTTACTTACAACATCTTTGTAAGTTTCTTCGCCCAATGAGTTCACTACGCTGTCTTGAGCTTGTTGCCACAAAGGTACGCAACGTTCAACTATTTGCTCACCCTTTTCGGTCAACACATAGGCTTTGGAACGTTTATCCAGTGTTTGCACTGTGGCAATCAGACCCAGCTTTTCCAGTGGTTTTAGGTTTCTGGTAAGAGTTGTGCGATCCATAACCAAACTCTCGGCGATCTCGGTCAAGGTCTTACCTTTAGTTGAGAACAATGCAGCTAATAAGGTGAACTGTGTAGCGCGAATACCAGCTGGCTCCAAGAAGCGGTCAAAATATTGGGTCACAGAACGTGTTACTTTACGCATGTTAAAGCAAACACACTGTTTATTTATGGCCTCGCAGGATATGCTTGTATTCATTTTAGTTCTCCCCCTAACACCAGTGTAGACTCTCTTAACCAAATAAACAAGTTAAATAGCTAAATTTTAGTATTGTGAGGGGTTAAGACCAGTAGTTTTACTAGAGTTTTGGAAGGTCAGAAATGAAGAGCTAGATAAGATTGCAGTGGTCAATTATCTAGCATGCAGGCCGATTAATAGATCTCGCTGCGAGAGTAAGTTGTTGCTCTTCATCTATCTTATTCGCCATACGTCTGAAGAGCAGAGCATTACTCAAAGCTGTGTAAGGAGAGTAAGTCGCAGCAGCTGCGGCATTAAAAGCTTCTCTCATTAGGCTTGCACGCGCACTTCGCAACAACCCAATCCATTTTAATCCGGTCGGTGTTGTAAATTCATCCCTTACCAACCAAACATTTTTAAAATTAAAAGTATCTTTACTTGAAAACTGCACCTTTGAAAAACCACAATTTATATTATTATATTCTTTAAAGTATTGTTTCGCTTGCGGCAATTTATTGCTCCACCAGTAATGGTAAGCAGTACAAAATGTAAGCATGGCCCGTATGATAATATAATCTGGTTCATCGTTGTTGCATCGAGCTAATGTGTTTAGGATTCTAGTTCTTAATACATAAAAATCTTTATTATCTATTGAAGAGAACAATGAAATCACTGCACCTATACAATACAATTTCTTGTCCAGTTCATTCCCTAGGGTTGAGCAATCAATACTCATTATATCCTCAAATTTAAAATCTCCCGAAACATTCAGAGCTAAATATTTGAGTTTATTAGAATCAGAACTATTGTTAGCAACATAGTCTACGGACTTAAGCATGTTTTCTGGTAGTAAAACGCTATAATGCACTTCCACCCATTGATTAATTTGTAACTGCATGCCAAACCACACAGTAAATTTACTAAAATCTTTGATCTCAAACACACCAAGGTTTAAATCACGATAATAATATTTATCTGTACCATTAGAGGACATTTTAACAAAACTAACTGCATGCCCATTACCTTCAGATTCTGGATATAAGCATAAAGATACACGGTCGTTATTCTCAAGTTCAGAAGCAAATATTGCTCTAACAGTATTCAATATATATTTTGCCCATATGGCATACGGAAAAGAATTCTTGCAAGTTTTGAAAGCATAAACATCTGATCGGGCGACAGTTGAAAAATCTTGCATACTTTGTAACTGCCTATTTCTAGACTCTGCTGTGTAACCTTGTAAGACTGCAACTGGATTAAATAAAACAGACATAGCATCACCAAAACAACAGCCATGGATAATAGGACATTGCGGTATCATACCTTGTGATAAATATATTAGTCTAGAAGCTACGGATTCAGGTGGTGGTTTTAGTCTGTTCTGACGTAAATTTATTCCATTCAGTTGCGAAAGTCGCGTTGTTGTTACTAAATCATTTGTTGTCCAACCACACAACACCAGTAACAAATTAATTTTAGATAAGATATGCGGGTATTTGTCTTTAAGAATTTTTACATATAAACCAGCATCTATATTAAATTCATTGCAAAATCTTAGGAAACCTATAAGAAATATTTCCGAGTAAGCTTCGCGAAACTTTTTATTAACTTTTTCAAGGTCTTTAAGGTAAACCTGGTGCAATTCTGAATACTGTAAGGGGTGTTGAGATTTTATGTGCTTCTCTGTCAAATGATCAAAATACTGGCTTGTACTATTTAATAGCGAAGTGATTTTTATCGTTTGCTCTGCAATATCGATTGCTTGTTGAAAAACATCAGCGAAATCATCTACATCTAAATTAGTTTTAATTTTATGCAAACTACTATTAGCCAAGGATAGCAACTCTTGAGCAAGAGTAATTAACTTCGAGATTGCAAAACTAGATTTAATCGTGCAGCCATTGTTGTTTAGAAACTCGGTAATTTTTTGTATCGACGAAATGGTATCATTTAAATCATCAATAGGCGTTATATCACCGTCAAGATCAGTTAAGTCATATTCCATCATATAATTCTCGGCATTTTTTATTCTGCGGCATGTTACAATACTAAATAAGATAAATCAACTTATAGATGAACGGCTCTTGTTCCACTTAGCACCATCCAGAGCTTTGCGATTATACTCACTATTATAAAGAGTAACGCTCTTATAAGCGAACTGAGCAAGATCTTTACCATCCTTGAACCTTTCATCGGCTTCCCATGCTTGATGATAATCTGGCCAATCTCTACGCTCAGAAATTGAAGCTGGTACGCCGATAACACCGCCATAAACATTATCCGGGAATAGTAGGCTCGGACTAAATGTAAAAGCAGTTCCTCGTGTAGAATCTTGTCTTTTTCTGGTTAATAGCAATGTCGCAAAATATGAGGCAAAGGACTCCATATTTTCAAATGATAATTTCTCAAACAAAGTGCTAATGCAGGCAGTGTTCTGCGCTACAAACAATTTCTTACGATTCTTAAGAACAAGATGTGGCGCAGCTGCAAAATCGCTACTAGTATACTTATCCTTGTTTAATAAAGCCCGTGAATTAATTGTGGATGCCAAGCATCCAGTTGCACATACTGAGAGTACAACGTGTGTAATATTCGGACCAATCATGTCAATGATGCTTTTAATGTGCTTCTTTAAGTCACTACCTTTAAGCTTTTGCTTCCCAGCCGTTAACTCACTTGCACCACCATGGCTATCAAAAACAAAGGTTGAATTAGGCGAACTCAAATCTAAAGCGCTATGCAATGCCTGCATGCTAGTTGCAAAAACAATTTTTTCATGCATATGTCTGCCGTCATTCATAATATGGCCCCAAGCCATTTCGAAATCAACGTAAGTTATATCTAAAGCATTCAAGTCTTCAATAATTTGTTTGGGACCAGCAAATTTTAATTTATTTTTCTTTACTTCAATGTCATCATCAATATCAGTATAATTTTGGATCCAACTCATAAGATAATTTAGACCAGCGCTACTTTGTTGAACATCAGTAAAAACAATTCTAGTTCTAATTGTTGGCTCTACAGTCAATTTGTTTAGTGGTGTAAAGTTTATATTGAAATCACTTAATTGTTGCTCAAAATCTAGCTGCAGCATAATTTGATCGTAATCTTTTAACCCTGACCAAACTGTAAGCTGATCATCATTCATGTCCATAACACTACTTATACGTGCAACTATTTTAAAGCGTTTGATAAATGATGTATTAGCATTTAAACATTTTACAATAAATCCGGTTTCATCGTTATTAGGAAATTCATCGACAATTTGCCATGGATTCAAAACAAATATTACTTGAACCGAAAGTTTTGCCACATTATAGTTCAACCTGCTCTTGCTGGCGTCTAATTTAGTTCTTTCATCTTTTGATAATTTCTGGCTATATTTTTTAATTAGAGCTCGCAGTTTTGAACGATCTGAATTCAATTTTTCAACCAGACCAGGAATTAGTGGTTTTGGCTCATTAAAAGCAAGCCTCTGTTTGCTAAATACTACTGGTCGAATGGAGTCTGAACCTTCTCGACATTTGAAGGAAACGGTCCAACACTGTTTATCCGGAGAATTATGCCTAAAAGTTTGCGGCGTAAGGAATGGAGCCGAACCTGTAGTCTTAACAGGCGAACTTTGTAAATCTTGCTTCTGTCTAGGTGGCGTTTTAAACATTTGATAATTCTTATTTCTTGAATTTATTATTAAATTCAACTTATATAATACCACAATCACAACTAAATGTATATTTCCTGAATATTACTGCATGTTTAAGTGCTTATGCACGCAATATTGCGCCAAAATAAACTAGTTGACGAGCATCATATTTGTGCGTACTAT
>CAYPGU010000037.1:0-13278 GCA_964409995.1 uncultured Legionellaceae bacterium
AAGCCTGGCGGGATAGTGTTAGATAATGTACCAATCGATTTGGGTTTAATCGAAGTGCCAACATTCTTTCTTGCATCAGAAACGGACCATATTACGTTATGGAAATCAGTTTACTCAGGAATTAAATATTTAAATTCTCCTACTGAATTTGTTTTGGCTGAGTCAGGCCACGTGCGTGGAGTGATTAATCCGCCAGAGCCAATAAAATATGGCTACAAAACCAACGCTGCTTATTCAATGTGCAAAGATCTGCCACTTAAAGCAAAAGATTGGCTAGCTGGTACAGAACATCATATTGGATCATGGTGGCCATATTGGGTCAAGTGGTTGCAGAAGCAAGATTCAACACAGGTTCCTGCTAGGGAAATTGATCCAAGTATTGTGATTGAAGATGCGCCAGGAACTTATGTGTTGAAAAAGGTGTAGGTGTTCATCCCGGCTATAGCGAGACTACTGCGTAGTCTCTTGGCCGGGATGACGAATCCTCGCCCGGGATCCAAATATTACGCTGCTTCTTCTGATTGACGACGTGCTTTATTCGTAGTCTTTACAACGTTATTAACCTTAGATTCAGTCCATTGAAAATGATCGCGTAAAGTTTCTTGATAAATTTGAAATATGTTTTGTGCAAATTCCAAAGTCTTTTCCCCTTGCTGGGTCATCAATTTCATTTGTGTGCTTACATAGTCTTCTGGGCTTGTGATTCTAGGCAATGTTTGCATGCATTTAATCGCTGTGCCTGTGTTATCGCTGCAGAAATTAATACATTCACGAATGACTTTCTCAGTAGCTTCTTGATTAATTTTTTGCAACTCAGTAAAAGGAGTTGACCAAACTGACCAATCTCCAAAAGCTTGATGATTCATATATACCCCCAATTTATTGTGCGCCGCATAAATTAAACATGGTATATTTATAATCAAAAGTCAAGTTTCTAAATTTAAGTCTTGGGTTTTCTATGAACGCCCCACATACCCTGCCAAGTACTGATGTTATCTTCAGTAAATTTAGTCATAGACTGCATAAATTCTTGCACATTAGGAATGCTATGTACGTTTTGTTGTTTAGCCAAGGTAGCCAAAGATTGTTCCATATATTCTTGAAACCAATTACGTAGCGGTTCCCCATACATACGGATTATTTGCTCTAATGATTGTTGAGAGAAAAATGGATTGTCTAAGGTTTCTAATTCCAAAATAATTTGCACTAAGTACTGGCGAGTTAAGTCTTCTTCAGTTTTAGCATTGATAACTTTAAAGGGTATAGAGTCGGCCACATATTGCCTTAGATCTTGCGTAGTTATATTTGAGCTTAATTCTGTATCGTACAGACAACGATTCTCATAACGTTTGATGATCCGCATAGTTTAAACATCCTTGTTTAATTTGAACTAAGGATCGCAACCAATTCAACTCCAACATGTTGCGGTAGCATTGAGCCTCCTTCTAGCACTGGCTCATTAAATGGTAAATGAAAACCCATTTGATCTGACACATGTTTATTCTCATCTTCCTGCACAACATACTCAAACAAGTTGTAAGAATTCACAGCGATCCTCCATAAATCCAGCTAATTAATATTTTATATTGGATACTCAGAGTAGCTTATTTTTAACAATAAAGCCAACTAAAACCCGCTTAATCGCGGGTTTAATAGTTATATTACATTGAACAAGTGCGATTCTTTTTGCAAGATTTACATGGACAACAGCAACGACACCAATTGTATATCAACGCTATTAATGCACCGCCAATAAAACCGTCAACTAAACCCCAAAGCAAGCCGATGAATGAGCCAGCAAAAGTTGAAGCATAACCGAGATAAACTGAACTAAATAGTTTAACAAAAGGAGTTCCATAACCGAATTGCATACTTAGTATGCCCAAGATAAAAGTACTTAAACCCCAGACTATGCCTAGTGACATACCAAGATTGCAGACACTCAGCCTAGAACTAGTACAACAAGAGCATGTTTTACATGCTTTATCAGAAGTTTTCATTTTAAATCCCCAACAATCAAATTATTTTAAATAAGTATATATCATCTGTTATGGACCTGGGTTAATTGTTGGCGAAAGTAATGTGGTTACTGGTGTGTTACCATTAGCTGCAGATAAGCCATTGCTGCCATTTTGTACGTTAATAGTAGTGCCTGAATTTCTAACTCTAATCCCCGTGCCTGATGAACCTTTCGATATAGTGTTATTGTTCATGCCATCAATTATAATTGTAACATTACTAGCTGAGCCAATATTAAACCCGTCACCAGCGGCTGAGAACTTACCACCGGTGACATTATTATTAGTTATACCAGCCAAAAAGCTTATTGTACTTGTCAAATTGTTTGAACCGCTAAAGTTTGTTACAACAAACCCGTCACCTGCACCAACTATAGTATTATTGGTTACTTTGCTCTCGAATGTCGTGGTATTAATTCCTGTTCCAAATCTGTAAATGATCACTGCCGACTCACTAGGTCGCCCAGCAAATCCACCGGAAATATAATTTCCAGATAATTCACCAAGTTGCCTAATAGTGCCGCCATTTACTTCGTTTGCGTATACCAATCCAGAATCTGTGCCAATGATATTATTATTTTTGACTGAATCTATGGTAAGTTGTCCATTGTTATCAGCTCTAAAACGAACACCAACTACTTCTGTAGTGCTATTGATTGAAGAAAAAGTTGAATTTTGTAAATTTACATTTAGCTTAGCGTTGTTTTGTGCGTAAAATTGCACCCATGCTGGAACAGAAGGTGGATTCCATCCTACGGGGCTGGTGAAATTGCTGTTTGAAACAAAAACTGAGCCGGATTGAGCTGCACCATTGCGTAAAATTTGTAATGTACCATTTGATTGTACGTTGTTTATTAAAATTACACCCAAGTCATTTACAGTTGCATCAGCACTGATTGCGTTATTAGCGCCAGCTGCAGGAACTCCCATCATGGTTAAAGTAACATATTCAATCTTGCTATTTTTGCCTAGTTTAAGCAGTGTGGTAGTGCCACTTACCGATTGCAATACTGCCCCACTCGAAACTGGCACATTATATACTTTACCTTTATATTCTAGTGTGTAAGATCCTCCACTTATAGACTGATCGGTTGCTAATGCCGTGTTAGTTGGATTTACATTCGCAATAGTTCCTTGTACAGCGATAACTTGAGTGCTTGCATCACCGATTAATGAATTTAATTCTGCTGTAGTGGTAACTGTTTTAACTTGGATGGGTGTGCCATTTGCCGTTGTGGCAACTTCAACATTGGTGCTAGAAGTTTGCACTCCTGCTGCAACCAGATCGATATCTCTAAATGCAGGGTCAACCATGCGGCGCTGTATGCCTTTGAGATTTGATTTACCTAAAGCGAGGCTAAAGCGTACCCCTGCGTACCAACGAGTACCGCGCGTGCTATCGTATTGCAATTGGTTTTCTATAGTGACGCGATCAAAGGTGCCCAAAAATAATTTTGTTTCAGGATAAAAGGTATATTGAAGATTACATAATGGACCTTGCACAGGATTAACTTTAACGCTACTTGTGCTACTTACAAATCTATATAATCCTAAATATCCAATTAAGTTATCAGTAATTTGGTACCCAACATCTATATCTGCACCAATCAGTGCAACTTCTGTAGAAGAAGATGAGGAATTAGTGACTAGAATATTATAAACACCTGGACTAGTTTGGTTTAACGCTGCCGTAGAGCTTGAAAAACTTTCTGTAGCACTATGCTTGCCTACAGGCACATATAAATTCGCGCCAAGAAATAGTTTATCGCGCCAGTGTTCCAAGCCAAATGTAAACTGTGAAAATAAGACGCTAGTGGAGGTGCGTTTACGATCATAAAATGCATAACAACCGTAGAGTCTAGATTTTGCTATGTTTAATTTTCTAAATCCTAAGCCAAGGTTACCTTCTTTAACAACACCGCCATTTTTAACAATGCTGCGTGCATCAACATAGAGTAAATGTTCTGGATCATCTATACCAATCGGTAAGAATCCGCGTAACACGCCTGCTTTGTGCGGAGTATCGGTAAAGTAATAGCCACCAAACTCAATATGTGGCACATAATATGGATCAAGATTAGGGATACCTTCGCCATATATTGAGGTTGTGGATTCAGAAAAAGCAGGATTTGCGATAAGCAGGCCAAAAATGAATACATTACCCAATAGTGCTTGTTTAAAAACCTGTTGCAATTCCATTTGCAAATTACCTACTTACCACCACTTTTTAAGAGTAGAATATTATTATCGAATAGCAAAAAGTTAGAAACTTACTTTGGCGGCATACGCATAGCACCATCGAGTCTCCAAACATCGCCGTTTAGCATCGGGTTCTCAATAATATGCCTTACAAATGCAGCTAATTCCTCTGGTAAACCGAAGCGATTAGGAAACACCGCGCTGGTTAAGAGTCCTGCACGAATTTTGTCAGAGGCGTTTTGCATCATTGGTGTTTCAAATACTCCCGGTGCTATACAGGCAATACGAATTCCAAAACTTGCCATCTCCCTTGCCACCGGTAAAGTCATTCCAGCAACACCTGCTTTAGATGCACTATACGCAACCTGACCTATCTGTCCATCGGTGGAGGCGATTGAAGAAATGTTAATAACCACTCCTCTCTCCTGTGCCTCGCCGATAGTATCCAATTGCATCATTTCAGCCAGGGCCAGCCGCATTACGTTAAAGGTGCCGACCAAATCTACATCAATTACATGTTTGAAGTGTTCAAGAGACATTGGGCCTTCTTTGCTAACAATACGACCACCATCCAATATACCAGCAAAATTTATACACACACGCGGTACACCAAATTTTTGCTTAGTCTCTTTGATTGCCTTTTGCACACTGCTTTCACTGGTAACGTCACATACTATGCCCAAGCAATCAATTTTCGCTGTTAGGTCCTTGATGCCTTGTTTGTTGGTATCAAAGGCAGCTACTTTGGCGCCAAGCTTGGTTAAATATTCTGTTGTTGCAGCGCCTAATCCGGAAGCGCCACCAGTTATTATTACAACTATATCATTGACTTGCATGCCACACCCCAATCTAAACCAGTTTAAATGATCCTCAGTCTAGTCATTTTTATTTAATGTTTGTCGTACTATCTGCAAATACTTGTGCGCCAAGTCAAAATTAAAAATTAGTTCTTCGGCAGACATTTTGGATTATAAATTTGACAATAGGTTTGCTTGTATTATATTTAAGATAACTTTTCCACACTGAAATTGGGTAGATTACACTATGAAATCATTAGCAACTATAAAAGGCTTCTCTTTAATTGAGCTTATGGTAGTTATAGCAATCGTCGCTTTATTAGCTGCTGTTGCCGTACCTTCCTATCGAGAATATACCAACAGAGCCAAAATGGCAGAAGTTGATAGCGTGATGGGTCGACAACTAAATGTGTGGGCCGAAAAAAATACTTTGGGCGTATCATCATATGGTCCTATTGCCAACCCTAGCCAGTATATCGACTCTGTTACTTTCGCTTTTGGTAGCACACCAAGCGTGGTTGCAGTATTGAACGATAGCCTACCATTCGTTCCAGCTAGCAGCACTTTGTCGGTAACTTATACACCAACAACTAGTAACAACGTTACTACTTGGGGATGTGCGTATGCTGGTACAACTGATTTATCATCATACTTCGGTACTACTTGTTCATGCCCTGCTTGTGCAACCTAGTATTTAATGAAAACGGCATACCCACAAGGTATGCCGTTTTTTTATTTTAAGAATTTCTCTAAGGCTGTAAGTAGTGAAGATTAAAACCACCGTCTATGTTGTTCTGCTCGCAATTGCTATATCCCTTAATATCTATCATTATCGAAAATATTTTCATGAAGGTTGGATGCGCTATAAATTGCGCCATGAAACCATCGTTATTTCTATGTCCACTACACCATATCGAATCAATAAACTTAAAGACACCTTGGATTCTATTTTTGCACAAAATTTTACCTGCAAAATGATATATTTATCTGTCCCATATAAATTTAAACGGGATAACATCGATTACGTGATACCAGAAGAAATTTTAAATGATAAAAGAATTACTATCTTACGTACTGATGATTATGGACCGGGCACCAAATTATTGGGTGTATTAGAAAAAGCAGATCTGCCAGCGAATACAATTATTGTGACTTTAGATGATGACGTCATTTACCCACCTAATTTGGTATTACAATTAGCCTACCGAGCACAGCAGTACCCAGATCGCGCAATTGGCTTAATGGGAGCAAATCCTGATTATGATGCAGATGGTAATATCCCAGAGAACTCCGAACTTGGAATACTTAAAACTAGTAAACCTGACGCCATGGTTAGTATTTTACAGGGCTATACAGGGGTGGCGTATCGTCGATACTTCTTTGATCAGACTATATTTGATCTTGCGCATGCACCAAGAGATTGCGTTAATAGTGATGATTTGTATATATCATTTTATCTTGCTAAGCATAAAATACCACGTCAAGTTTTACGTAATGAATACATTAACGCATGCAAAGTAAATTGGCAGACCGAAACTGGAACCGATCAAAACGCTCTGCATCAACTCAGCAGAACTCCAACTGAAAAGCACCGCAGCTGCATTGCCCATATGAAGCAACAAGATGCAAATGTATTATTCTAAACCCAATAAGAAAAGTAATACTAAGCTTAAATGGTGCTTATACAGTGCATTGCTGATACTGAGTACTCTGTTCTATTTTAAACAATATTTTATAGAACAATATATGCGCTTTGCTTTGCGCAATGAACAAATAATTGTTACTTTTTCTACAACACCGCATCGTATTGAAAAGATGCAAAAAACTGTAGATTCAATCTTAGCCCAAAATGCTCCAATTAAATCATTTTATCTAGCTGTGCCATATGTATTCAAACGCGAAAACATTGAATACCAAATACCCGAATGGCTGCAACAGCATCGACAAATTAATATAATTCGTACCGATGATTATGGCCCCGCAACAAAACTATTAGGCGTTTTAAAAGAAATTGCATTGCCTGCAAATTCTATAATTATAACCCTAGACGATGATATTAAATATCCACCTAACACGGTTTTACATTTGGCTTACACGGCGATGCAAAACCCAGATTCTGCGATAGGCATCTCTGGTGCACGCCCAGATTATGATGGCACTGGCATAATTCGCAAACTGTCTGCCAATGGATTAATACGAGAGCCAACTGCTAATGCTCAAGTTGAAATATTGCAGGGCTATGCTGGGATTGCTTATCGAAAGAAATTTTTTGATGCCACCATATTTGATATAAACAGCATGCCGCAGGAATGCATTAATAGTGATGACATAGTTATTTCATTTTATTTAGCTAAGCATAATATTCCACGCCGTGTTCTAGCCAATAAATTTATTGATCGCTATAAAATTGATTTTCAGAATGAAATAGGTTTGGATGATAAGGCGCTTCACAACCTTACCCCTACTCCTGCTGATAAGCATAGAATCTGCATTGCCTTTATGAAACAACAAACGCCAAATGTAATATTTTAATCCGCTGCCAAAACTGGAATCTTGGTCATTAATAACAAGATAGCAGCTATTAAAGTACTAATCACTACCATCCAAGCAGTAGAAATTAAAGTTTGCACCTTAAACAAGGTTAAAATCCAGCCTGCCAACGCACCAAATAAACCAATCGTAGTTGAGAAAACTGCAGTTCTGATCCCCATCGGTTCGCTGCTAGCTTCGATTGCTATGCGGTTAACTGGTCCAAATAGAATAGAAGACCCTGTTGAAATTATCATCATGCACGCCACGCTTAAATAAATACTATCCAAATATAATGCTACAAGTACAAATAATATTGTCCCTAACAGGGTGCATGCAATAGAAACACGTACAATTTTAACCAAGGGAAATTTACTAATACACTGTTTGGTTATCCATGCGCCGACAAAAAAGCAGCTGAAAATAGCTGCCTGCGATAAGCCATAATACAGAGGGGAGCTACCATACACATTAATCATTAAAAATGGCGCATCAAACATCCAAAAGAAGAAAATCGCGATCAAGCAGCTATAACCAATATTTGGCAGCATAAAATTTTTATTCGACAAAATTTGCATATAATGTCTGCTAATTCTACCGATGTGTAATGGGTGTTTGTGCTGCAATGATTCAGGCATTATTACAAACAAGCCAATAATTGTGCTGAGGCTTAAAATAAACAAGAACCAAAAAATGTAACGCCAACTAGCAAATTGAGTTAACAATGCGCCACATAGAGGTCCAAATGCTGGCGCTAGAATAGTAACCGCGCCCATAATAGCCAAAATTTTAATTGCCTGTTTGGTGTCAAATAATTCATGTATAGCAGCATTACCGGCCACTACAACTGAACCAACGGTAGTACCTTGCACAAATCTGGCTGCTAAAAATAGATAATAGCTTTCTGCCACAGCACAAATTGCAGAAGAAAGTATAAAAAATACTCCGCCCACCATTATGACAACTCTGCGTCCGAAGCGATCTGAAAGTGGACCTAGAATAAATTGCAAACAACTGGCACCTAGGAACCACATAGTCAGAGTATTTTGAATTTGTGCTTTGGATAAGAATAAATCCTTAGCGATAGTCGGCATGCTGGGTAAATACATATCATTCGATAAGTATACCGACACCTCATACAACACTAATATATACGGAAATAGCGCTAGGTTTGTTCGTTTATGCATATACTAATTTTATATACAGTTAGTAACTTTTGCAATGTTAAATGTGCTAAGTTTATATGATGCAAGAAAAGAAATCAGAACAAAAATTGGACCCCGAACAGGCTGCGCTCCAGCTGGAAGACCCTTCGAGCTTTCTAGAAGAAGCAACGGAGGCGCTTCACATAATGTCAGCGCGCGGCATAATCGTATGGGCTAATAAAAAAGAGTTGGAACTATTAGGATATAATAAAGATGAATACATAGGTCATCACATATCTGAATTTTTCACTGATCGTTTTGCCATTAATGATATACTATGCAGATTGGTCTACAACAATGAAGTAGCTAATTATCCTGCCGAACTACGCAAAAAAGATGGTTCCACTCTCCAGGTGCTTTTAAATTCTAATGTATATAGTAGAGGTGGCGAATTTGTACATGCAAGATGTTCTACTCGTGATATTACTGATCTAAAATTAATTCAGACTAGAACTGAAACATCAAATGCTCGAATTTTAAACCAACTTATAACTTCAAATAATCTTATAAATTTAATGACCAGCACCAGTTGGAAAACAGATTATCAGGGGCACATAACAGAAAACCAAACAAGATGGCAGGCATATACTAAACAAGCGGTTCAAGATCAAATTGGCTATGGCTGGTTAAAACCCTTTCACCCAGAAGATCGTATTAAAATTAAATCAAATCTGGTAGAAGCAATTAAAAACAATCATGATTTTCGTCAAATAGCTAGGGTTTACTGTCCACTTTACGAGTCATACATTTATTGTGGAATATATGCTACCCCACTGTCTACATTTGATGGCAAAGAAATTGAATGGTCATTTATTCTAATTGATCAGACCAAAAATGTCCCAACAGAATATTTGCCAACTTAAGCAATGAATGCAGGACTTGCAGACCTTGTATCTAACTGTATTGCGGTTACGCCCGTCTCAACTGCAGTATCAATACCAGAACTTGGAGTTCCTTCTCTGTGATCTCTAAACATCCACATAAGCTCCTCTGGTAACTGCGCACTCGGTTCATCTTGCAGATATTCGGCAATAACTGCTTCTAGTTCACCGCGCACCATTCTTGCTGATTTTACAGCACTTTCATTTTTTAGGGTTGCAAAAATTGCTTGGATTTTATCTGCTTCGAACAATGCAACTGGTTGCCCTGCTAAGCATTTGGCACTTTCTTCTGCATAGTAAGCCAATTTCTTTTCCGCAAATTCCTTAAGCTTTATTAACTCTTCATATGTGCGAGGTACTTCTTTCTTCGCTGCATCTAGCTTGGAGAAACTGATGAAGTTAATAACATTTTCATCAAACATGGAATCTACACTTGCAAGTTCATGCTTGGAAAGCACACATTCACCATAGACTGAAAACATTTTAACTAGATCTTGCTTGATACTAGCAATTGCTTCATTAGTGAGTAGTTTAGTTAATTCACAGTTTACGTCTAAGACTAAGTTTAGATTATGGCTAAGAAAAATATAGTGTAATATAAATCCCCTGACTAATTTATATAAATCTAGATCATAATCAACTCTGGCATCTGGATGAAACTCTTTAAATACAAAATTAAATTTGTTTTTTATACCTTCATCACAAGCAACTTGATCGACATTTTCTCCATCGTCACCCGCCCAAAACTCTTGAGTTGTGTTAGGTTTTTCACCGTCAACCACATCTTCAGTAGTAAAGAAATTACCATCACGTTGGGTTTCAGTAGCAACACGCAACCACGCCTTGCGACGATTCTCTAACTCACGTTCCTTAGCTTCTGTTTGCGGTAATAAATTTGGATCAGTTGCTGCCGCCCAGCATAATAATGCATCACGTAGCACCATGCCACGATTTGTGCCTATCCCGCCAAGTATTGGGCTCATGGCACGAATTGCGACAACTTTAGATTCGTCACTTCGATCCGATAAATATTCGCAAATTTGTTTGGCAACTTCTTCGTAATTGATGGTTGCATAGCGATGTTTTATGCGGGTAAGAAAGAAAGCTGCTGAATGGCGTAGACGTTCATCAGTAATATTTTCAGGTTCATTCCAATCATCTTCTGGCATAAATACCTCCATGTATTAACTACCATTAAAAAAACTTCCCTTTAATTACTGCCACAACACTTCTTATATTTGCTACCGCTGCCACAAACACAAGGGTCATTGCGCCCTACTTTGCTCGCGCTTTCAACATTTGCGCTTTTATTCTGCCGTGCAACATAAAACCATTGATTCTGCTCTTTGGAAAATTTACTGCGCTCATGCATCACATGTTCGGCGCCTTCAAACGTATAATAAGCTTTGAATTCAACAATACCTTGCTTGTCATCCTTTGAAACCTCGGGCGCATCAATTATTTCCAACCTATTCCATATACACTGCTCGAACCATTCCTCGCGCGTTTTTTCTTCGTCAAACAAGCGCAATGGCTTGCCACGCATTGTGCGCAAAATGTGTTCCATGTTCTTAACCGCATGCGCTGTATACCTAGATCGCATCAATTCTAATGGAGTAGCCGCCAACTTGGTTCCAGCTACAATATCTTGACAACAATTTATATAATCTTGACCGCTACAACATGGACAGGACGTTGACATTATTGCTCCTTATAACACACCAAATCTATGCGCAATCTTTTCTTTGACAATATCGCGCAATTCAATCGGATCTACTCTTATAAATATATCAGTAACTCCGTTCCCAGAATAGGCATTTACTTTAAACCCACCCCTAACGTTTAACCTAAATCGTATATGGCCTGGTGCATATCGGTGCCGACATGACTCAGAAAAACCCAACACCACCTTCGTTACCCCATCAATAGACTCAATCCACGCCACGCTGCGCTTCACATGCTTATCTAAAGATTTGTGTCGACCCTGTAAACCCATATTATTACTATACCATATACTTCGTTCGGTTTTAAATTAGCCTAGTTTTAGCTTTTCGCGAACGCCGCAAGTACGTCCATGTAGGCTCTTATCCGCTATCCATGGCGGATAAAGTCGCTCAAAACTAAAACTAGGCTAATTTAAAACCGGGACCTGCGCTTAGAACCAGATCTTTAGCAGCATACATTAACAGTAGGTCGACACAAGTAGCTTTTTCTGAGTATATACTTAGGTGGTGAACTAAAAATCTTGGTGAAACTATGGTCATTTATAATATACAGTCTAACGGCCCATCCAATCAGCTAGTAATTGAGCTGTTGAATGATTCTGTATTTGTCGAGCCAAGTTCGGTAGCGTATATTTCTGGACATGTGCAACTTGATGCTTCAGTAAAAGGATTTAAGAATAAGTTTAAAGCTTATTTTATAGGTAAAAAATATTTTAAACCCTGCTTCACTGGTACAGGTAAAATATATCTTAAGGCTACTTTAGGAAGTTATCATAAATTCAGTATTAAGGAAGATGAAAAATTAATTATTGGCCCGAATGCCTTCATTGCGTGTCGAGACAGTATTCAGTTAATTCCTATCGTGAGCGCTTCAGTGGCAAATTTCTTATCTGGACTGCCGACTATTAGCACCTTAGTTAGGGGTGTTGGTAATGTTGTGGTACATATGCCTGGCCCAGTTGTGCAGACGGAATTGAAAGATGATAAATTTGTCGCGTATAGTAGTGACATTGCTGCTTACTCGCAAGACTTAAAAGTAACCCGCGAACAAGCAGGTAAAGGCTGGTTGAGCATTGCAAGCAAGATGGTTCAGGTCTATCGTGGCAGTGGCAACTTATATTTTACTCCCAATCCTAATAAAGATAGTAAAGCTAAAAAAGAATGATAGAATATACGTATGATTTTACGTATATTATTTATTTCTGCCATAGTTTTATTTTTAACTAACTGCGGCGAACCAAGTACTGCGCAAGTTGCTCAGGCGCACGGCTTTGAACATCAATACCTGCAAACCACAACTTTTAAACTTACCTGTTACAAAAAACTGCACAACAATAATGACTGTGTCAATGTTTACATCGAAGGTGATGGTCATGCATGGTCGCAAAAAACTAGACTCTCCCATGATCCCTCACCACATAGCTCCACCACCATGCAATTGGCTGCGCTTGATCCTGCGCCAAATGTAGTTTACTTAGCTAGACCATGTCAATTCTCACCAGATGATTTAATAAGCGTCTGTGATGCGCGTTATTGGTCATTAGCACGTTATTCTCCAGAAGTTGTATCTTCTATTGATCAAGCTATTACACAAATTAAACAACAAGCAGCTGCGCAAAAAATTAATTTAATTGGTTATTCTGGCGGTGGTGCTTTAGCAGTTCTAGTTGCAGCACAACGTAATGATATTGCAAGCATTCGTACCGTGGCAGGTAATTTAGATTTAATTACGATGGAACAATTTCACCGCACCACTCCATTGACAGGATCGCTAGATCCGATTAAGTATGCCTTGCAAATTAGTTCAATTCCTCAATTACATTTTATTGGTAGTAAAGATAAAATTGTACCGCTTGCAGTAAGCAAAAACTTTAGCGAGGCGGCGCAACTATCAAGTGATCGAGTAATAGTGCTGCAAAATGTAG
>CAYPGU010000038.1:0-12669 GCA_964409995.1 uncultured Legionellaceae bacterium
GTTGCAGAGTCTGTTCGACCAATATTTAAAATCGACCCAACACTACCAGTTAAAGTATTACCATTAATTGTCGCAACTGTCCCATCAACCTCAATTGTACCAGTATTGGTAAATGAACTAGGCACAGTGAATGTACCTCTGACATTAATTGCTTTATTGCCAGAATTATTTGTAAACGCACCAGTTAAATTATAGGTGGCACCATTATTAATGTTCATCGTGCCGACATTTGATGTTGTACCGGTACCGGTCATCGCAGCATTTAAATTCATAGTGGTATTATTTGCTAGCGACACAGAGGTCGATAACCCTGTGATATCATTATTAACCGTAAAATTTCCTTGCACCAAACTAATTTCAGTCAAACCACTGATGCTTCCCTGAGTTGTGAAAGCAACCGCTGAAGATGAACCAAGATTTAATACACTAACATAAGAAATGTTACCATTTATTGCGGCAAATGCGCCGTCAATATTTAGTGTCCCGCCAAAAGTAAGATCACCGGTTATTAATCCATTACCAGAAGTGGCGCCGGTAAGATTAAAGATTACATCAACATTAGAACCAATAAAAGCACTAGCTCCTGTTCCCTTGCTCAATACGCCACTTATATTAAACGTCATCGGACTACTTCTTTCCTGGTTAGCGGTAGAAACTATCGTTGTTGCCGCAACATTCGAGCCGTTGTAGCTAACTGTTGCTCCGGATGCGATCGTTATAACCGTACTACTATATTCCCAACCATTGGCCAAAAGAACTGTGTAAGCTGTAGAGTTGGTTGTTTGGAAGGTACCAGAATTTACTGTTAAGGTTGATGGTCCTGATTGGCCAGGATTCATATCTAAAATTAGAGGTGCGGTGGGTATAGATGGACCACCGGGAAAAACCCAGTTAATTTGAGCTGCAAATGCACAATTTGCGTTCAATGCTAATATAAAACAAAATGTTGATTGCCAAATCTTGCGAATCGCTATCGGCATATTTTATCAACTTTCAGTTCTATCACTGTTCTGCGCATAACTATAAACCATTAATTAAAAGAGAACTCCATTTCTACCGCTTGCTCAGAAAAATCTGCTCGCTCAGTTTTACTCCGATCAAGACCTAACAACTCTCTAGTTAATCTATCTACATCACGCTTAGCTTGATTAGATTTAGTTGAGTCAAATATAGATTCGCCACGAGCAACCGCATTTGGAAATTCGTTATTGGAATGAATAAATGATTTTAATAAATTTGCTTTATAAACAGTATTGCCTGTTAAAATTTCTAAGGCTTCTTGTGAGAATACAGCGCGCGGATCGTATTTATTAATCGTAATGCCCCATTCAATTTTGGTTTTGTACAGTTCCTGCAATTCTGCTATTGCATTCGAAGTAGAACGTAAACCAGAAAGAGCATAATTTTCTGGCACCACTGGAGCAATTACTTTATCAACCCCAAGCGTTACCGCAGCCACTGATTGCCCCAAATTAGGTGGGCAGTCGATAATAATTAAATCATATTTTTCTTTGAGCTTGGCCAAAGGCTGCTTATAAACTTGATTCAGTTTAAAGCGTTTTAATTTGATAACCTCATCCAGCAAAGCATTTTCAATTCTGCTCGCCAGTAAATCTAAACCCGGATAAACCCGCGTAATTGCTTCCTCGTATTTATATCCTTCGGCTAAGATATCTACCATCACCGGTAAAGACTCAGCATCCACCCCAAACGAGTTAGTTAGATTTCCTTGTTGATCTAAGTCTATGCATAGCACTCGCAAGCCGTATAAATTGGCGCGAATAGCCACGGCACAGGCTAAAGATGTTTTGCCAGTGCCACCTTTTACAATCTGAAATGAGATTGATCTTGGTTTTGGTTCCAATCTAAACAGCTGTCGAGCTGTCGGATAACCAAAATATACCGAGCTAAAATCCTTCTGATACGGTAATTCAGCGGCATGCAAGCGCTTTAATACTTGTCTAGCCGATATCCCTAAAAAATCTGCTGCATCCTTCGACGTCATTTTAGGATTCATATTTTAGTCCCTAGAATCTATACTTATCCAATATATAGTGTAGATGGAAGGTCAGGATTTTGCTAAAATGAAAGCATCTACAGTTAAATTACTAAATATATGAACAATATTACCCTAACACCAAGCGCTCTAAAGCATCTGCAACAAAGCATGGAACAAAGCCCAGAAGGTACTTTAGGTATTCGACTGGGATTACGCGATGCGGGATGCTCCGGTTACGCCTACACTATGGATTATGCCAAACAGCACAACGCGGATGATCAAATAATTAAAGTTGATAATGTTAATATTTACATCGCCGCCGATTGCTGCGCTGCTCTAAATGGCATGGAAATTGATTACGTACAGCGCGGGGTAAATTCAATGCTCGAGTTTAATAATCCGAACGTTGTTGATCAATGTGGGTGTGGCGAAAGCTTCAAATTTAAGCAAGATCCAAAATAATTTACAGGGAATTAAATTATGCAAACTATGGCTCGTAATCTTTTAACCATAACTTTACTGTGCGTATCAACACAATTATTTGCTAGCAATCCATATATGGAACAATGTCATGTTGTTGATAAAGACGGTAATAATATTATAAAGCCATATTCAGCTGACTCTGGCCCCAATTTACCTAATGATGATGATGCTTGGATCTGGGTTCCATATGGACAATGTGCTGTAATTAATTCTGGTAATTATAACAGCTTGACGCCTGAAATATTAAACAAGCTCGATTTAAACAATCATGAAGCAGAAACTGTGGAATAGCATTAATAATTATTAATTGCTTCTAAGAGTTCCGGGTAAACTTTCGGCGTTGCGGCAACAATAGTTCCATTGTTTAAAAATTGATCTGTACCCTGGAAATCACCGACAAAACCACCTGCTTCACGCACTAATAACGCGCCTGCGGCCAAATCCCATGCTGATAAACCTACTTCATAAAAGCCATCTAAGCGCCCGGCGGCAACGAAGGCTAAATCCAAAGCCGCAGAGCCTGCGCGACGTATATCGGCTGATTTCTCTAGAACATTTGATAATCTAGCAACACAAGTTTCGCGGCTTTCAGTAGTCCGTTTGTAAGCAAATCCAGTGCCAACTAATGCAGTGTCTAAGGTTTTACATTCGGATACACGCAGACGTCTGCCATCTAATTGCGCACCAGAACCTTTAGATGCAGTATATAATTCATTTGAAATTGGATTGTAGACTACACCATGCTCAAGCACACCTTTGATTTGCACCCCGATCGATACAGAGAATTGTGGCAAGCCATGAATGAAATTTAAGGTGCCATCCAGCGGATCTATAATCCAGACTACATTATTAGGGTTGCTACCCTCATGCACACCGGTTTCTTCACCCAAAATCCCATGATCTGGATAGGCTTTGCTAATAATCTTGATTATTTCTGCTTCCGAAGCACGATCTACGCTAGTCACAAAATCATTGGGGGCGCCTTTACTGCTAATTTCTATGCGATCGCGCATATCCATTGCTCGCGCAATAATGGTACCGCCACTTCGAGCGGCTTTGATAGCTGTGTTCAAATATGGATGCATGACTAACCTAAATTATAAAGAGCTTGGGAACGGCGTAATAGTATCACGGCCGGTTATCCACAGCAATCTTTGGCTTCGGCAGCAAATCCTGCCGTCTCATCCCAAACAAAATCGCCAAATCACTAGCCACAAAAATTGAAGAATAAGTACCGACCGCAATCCCAATACACAGCGCTAAAGAGAAGCTAAATAGCGATTCACCACCAAAAATTAACAAAGCTAGAACCACCAGCATGGTCATAAATGAAGTCATAATAGTGCGCGATAAGGTTTGATTGAGCGCTTCATCCATTATTTCTTGTGGAGTACCTTGGCGTTGAGTGCGAAAATTTTCGCGCACGCGGTCAAAGACCACAATTTTATCGTTCAAGGAATAACCAACTACCGCGAGCACTGCCGCTAGAGCTGCCAAATCAAAATCAATTTTAAATAAAGTAAAAACACCTAGTACCATAAGGGCATCATGCGCTAAACCTAAAGCAGCACTCGCCGCAAAACGATATTCAAAGCGCAAAGCGATGTAAACCATAGTGGCTAAAATTGCTACGATCACAGCCAAACCACCTTGCTGTGCTAATTGTTGTCCAACTTCAGACCCAACAAATTCAATGCGGCGCACCTCAACATCATTACCTGTATCTTTAAATTGATCGATAATTTCTTGCTGAACCTTTAACTGATCTTGGTTTTGCGCAAGATTTGCAGTGCGTACTAGAACATCTTGTGTTGATCCATAATGCTGCACCCGAGCAGCATTAAACCCAGCTTTATGCATGATTTCATGCACATAATCAGTCGATACAGGTTGGCTAAAACGTAATTCAATTTGCGTCCCGCCTGTAAATTCTAAACCATAGTTTAAACCTACCGTTGCAAGCAATAATATAGATACCAAGCAACAAGCTAAAGCTGTGCCAACAGTTATCTTTTTCAGGCGCATGAAATGAAAATTAGTTTTGCGTTTAAAAAATTCCATATTAAATTCCCACCCTTAATTTTTGTATTTTACGGTTACCATACATTAGCTCCACAAAACCGCGCGTTGCAAACGTAGAGGTAAAGAGTGAAGTTAAAATACCTAAAGATAAGGTTACAGCAAATCCTTTTACCGGCCCGGTGCCTACTGCAAATAAGATTAATCCCACGATCAACGTGGTTAGATTTGAATCTACAATGGTGGAGAATGCGTGTTCAAATCCACGCTGAATACTAGCATGCGGCGTCAAACCATTTCGAATTTCTTCGCGAATTCGCTCAAAGATTAACACGCTGGCATCTACCGCCATTCCTAACGTCAAGACTATACCTGCTATACCCGGTAAGGTTAGAGTTGCTCCAACTAATGACATTAAAGCCACCAACAAAATTAAATTACATAGCAAAGCCACATTAGCAATTATGCCAAATACGCTGTAGTAGATGGTCATAAAGAAAACAACCAAACAAAAACCAACTACTACTGATTGAATACCTTTATCGATATTTTCTTGCCCCATGCTTGGGCCAATGATACGTTCTTCCACAATTGTGATAGTGGCAGGTAAAGCGCCAGCACGTAATAGTAAAGCTAAATTGCGCGACTCCTCTAAAGCCATTCCAGAGATTTGGAAATTATTGCCTAAAGCACTTTGAATTGTTGCAACTGATATTACACGTTCAGTGGTAATTGTTTTGCGTTGCGGCTTGCCGTCAACATCTTTATCTTCTGTGTAAGATTCTCTGTAAACCACGGCCATCGGCTTGCCAATATTATTTAAAGTAGTTTCTTTAAACAAAGTTATACCACTACCGCCGAGTGTCACTGCTACCACAGGCTCAGAATCCTGCGAATTATATTGACTTGTTGCGCCAACGATCGAATCACCCGTTAGAATTACGCGATTCTTTAATAAAACTGGCCGGCCATTGCTCATATAAAATAATTTTGAACCAGGTGGTACTAAACCTTGTAGTGCCTGTGGTAAATCATTATCTATATCAACCAGCATGAAATCTAAAGTAGCTGTTTTACCTAAAATATCTTTGGCACGCGCTGTATCTTGAATACCAGGTAATTCAACCACAACTTTATTTACACCTTCGCGTTGAATCACTGCCTCAGCCACACCAAGTTCATTGACCCGGTTACGCAAAGTGGAAATGGTTTGATCCATCGTAGTATTGCGGATTTTTTCGATATCCACAGCATTTAAACGTAAGGTTACTGCATGTTTAGTGGGATCTTCCTCAATTACTAAATCAGTGTTATTTTTGGTTAAGTAATTTAGCGCCGTGTCACGATCCGCTTTGGAATCAAACTCGATGCGCATTGCATCACTACCAGGCATCACAAAACTTGCGTAACGAATTTTTTCCTGACGAAACACTGCACGCAAGTCATTATAAATACTTTCCAAGCGTCGTTTAATATTTGAAGCTATATCAACATCCATTAAGAACCGCACGCCACCACGTAAATCCAGACCTAATTTCATCGGTTCTGCACCAAACCAGCTAAGCCAGCGTGGAGTTGCCGGCGCTAAATTCAAGGCCACACTATATTGATTACCCAAATTGCTTTGAATTAAATCGCGTGCTTTTAATTGTGTTTCAGAGGTACCAAAACGAATTAACATTTGGCCTTCTTCGAATGCAATAGATTTAACTTTAACATTTTTTGTTTCTAACAATTTAGTAACACGTTGTTGCAATTCAGCATCAACTTGCATTCCTTGCAAACCAATTATTTGTACTGCAGGGTCTTCACCGTAAAGATTTGGTAATGAGTAAATTAAACCAATAACCAAAACAACTGCGAGCAGCAAGTACTTCCAGCGTGGAAATGAATTTAGCATCGATAATCCTTATTAGATGGAGTTCAAAGTACCTTTTGGTAACACTTGTACAATAGATTGTTTTTGCACTGGCACTTCGACACCTTCACTGAGGCTTAGAATAAAAAAGTTGCCTGCGTCGCGTGCTATTTTCCCTAACATGCCGCCTTGGGTTATTACTTCATCACCTTTAGTAATACTTGCTAACATATTACGATGTTCTTTAGCTTTTTTGCTTTGTGGACGAATCATCATAAAATACATCATGGCAAATAACGCACCAAACATGACTAGTGAGCTCCAGCCTCCGCCATGTGTTGCAGCAGTTGCTGTTTCATCGGCAAATACTGCTGGCATAAAACCACATAGTGCTAACATAGTTAAAATTCTTGCTTTCATAGTATACATTCCTCTATATATTGTTTAGAACTAAATGCAGCGGCATAGGAATCAAGACTATCCGTCTCGATAGCTCCCCTAATCTCTTGCATTACCCGCTGATAATAAGGCAAAACTTTAGTTAACATACTTATTTTTAGTTAATTCTGTAGCAGGCATTTTAACAGAAGTTGGGAAGGTGGTCATCCAAAAATCGAGCCGGAATCTAAAGATTTAAAAAATACCTTGTACTCTTTAATTCCCCAGTACTAAATAAAACTTTTTTATTCACCAAATCCTGCAAATCACGCGTAGCCGTTGCACGCGAAATTTGCGTAATTGATATATAATTCTCAGCACTTAGGCCACCTTCAAAACCATCTGGACCTTCTTCGAAGATACGCGCCACAACCTTTGCTTGCCGTTCATTTAATTGATCTTTGACGCGATCGTAGAGTTTGATTTTTGCAATTAGAAACTCTAGATATTTGCGCGTATATTCTTGTGCAGCTAATAAAGTCTTCGCGAAATACATCAACCACTCAGTTATTTCTAAACTAGTATTTACTGCAGCTAAGGCGCTGTAATATTGCTTTTTATCTTTTTGAATTGTTTTAGAAATAGCCAATAATAATGGTTGTTGTAAACTCTGTGAAATACATTTTTCGGCAATTGCACGCCCGATACGGCCATTTCCATCTTCAAACGGATGCACCATTTCGAAATATACATGCGCAATACCGGCGCGAGTTATAGCGGGTAAATGTTTAGATTGATTAAACCATTGTAAATACTGCCCCATTTCATCAGGGATTTTGATCGAAGGCGGCGCCTCATAGTGCACGCGTATTTTATTGCCACTACCAGAAATTACTTGCATAGGTTCCAAATGTTGCCGATAGTTACCAAGGCTATGTAAATCTGCACGTGATCCCAACAGCTTTAAATGCCACTCAAATAAGGTTTCGTTGGTTAAGGGCTGGGCAAAATTTTTATATAAATCTACCATCATGCTGGCAATACCATCTTCAGAGGGTGGAATGCGTTTGGTTTCATTGCTCAAGCCAAAATTGCGCCGTAATGATGCCTGCACACTGGAGCGATCTAAAAATTCACCTTCAATAGCTGAGGTCTCAACCGCTTCTTCACTTACCAGGTCTATTTTAAGCTGATCTTGCTCTGCAGCCGAGATATGTTGATATGCGCCCAATAGGAAGCTGGCGTTCTGCAAAAATAGCTGCTCGACCTCTACTAATGCTGCAGAATCGTACTTAAAATGCGGCCATTCCGCTGCTTGCCAAACCCAATTATTCGTCATGAGCTATACCTGATGCTTTTATAACTCAAATTCTAGCAGTTTTGAGCTATAAAAGCGCATTTTATAGCTCATTTATGAGATTAAGGCTGATTTGCTGGTGTTGTGTACAGTGATTTGACACCAAGGGGGTTTTTGTTACAATGGGCGCTTCCCATCTATTGCCGTGGTGGCGGAACTGGTAGACGTGGCGGACTCAAAATCCGCTGTTGGCGACAACGTGAGAGTTCGAGTCTCTCCCGCGGCACCACAAGATCAAAACTAAGTGCAGAGCCACTAAATCGATCTGCTTGTATAATTACTCATACAGGAGAATTGTACATGAAGGCATTTTCGTTGATTGAGCTTATGGTGGTAATTGCTATAGTTGGTATCCTTTCCGCGGTGGCGGTTCCCTCATATAAAAATTATATTTTGAAAGCAAAGATTGCGAGCGTGATGCCGATCCTTGGTCATTATACGAATAAATCCATCGAAAATTACACAATTAAAGGTGTATTTGCTAATGCAGAAGACGTTGGTTTGCCTCTGTCTGGTGGCAATCCGAATATAGGCCTGGGTAGCGCAGTAAGCCCGCTTTTAGACACTATAACTATGGCTGATAACGGTACTGCACAAGCTTGTCGTGGCGGATCCATTCTAACTGTAATGGAGACCAGCAATCTTGGTGATGCTAGCATTACTGATATACAGATCTACAATTATATTTTTGAAATAAATAACTCAATCATCCCATATTGTTTCTATTTTTATGTTATTGATGATGATCACAATGGTTCTGAATTACTAATCGATGGCTGTGTAAATGGCTTTAGTCAAACTGCTGAAATGGCTGCTATTCAACAAGTCGTTGATGACTGTTCTTAATTACTTATTAAATTTAGACAGGATTTGATCGGCCAATTGCTCTACACCACGATTAACTACAACGTGATTATGGCGTGGACGAGCGTTTATAATTGCACTAGATAAATCTTGCGGATGCTTTGGATCAAAGAAACCTTGTTTGATACGTTCTATTTCTTGTTTGTGCTGTGCCTCTAAACGACGCTTCTGCTCTTGTAAGGCTGCTTCTTGGCTAGAGGTGAACTTTGATTGAATATGTTCTTTTTGACGTACCATTTCCTTGTATAAGGAATCGCGCAACTCATTCTCATATTTACTAAGCGCAATTTGTTTTTCTTGTGCAAATTTCGCCGTAATCTCTTGGATTAAATTAGCCTTGTCTTGTGCAAACTTAAGATTAATTTTCTTTCGCTCTTGATCTAGCAAGCTAGCAGTTTGTTTCTCATGTTCCTGGTGGAGCTGAGCAAATTTTGTTCTATACTCTGCGCGCAGCTCTTCTTTTTGACGCTCTAAAGCTGCTGCAACACGTTGCTCCTGTTCGTCAATAAGATCCTGTTTAGCCTGCGCAAAATCCGCGCGCATAGCTTGCAGCTGTTGTTGTAATTTATTTGCGTACTGTTCTTTGATCTGATCTTCAAGCGCAGCAATTTCTTCTGCTTGGGAAGATCTTAGATCTTGCAATATCTTTTGTTTGAGCTTTGACATAGCGCCACGCACGAGCTGTTCCTTTTGCTTATTATAATGCTCTGCAGCCTGCTGACGTTGTTGATCTAAGATTGCTTGAAATTCCACTCTTAAATCTCGCTCACATTTAACTACAGCCTCAGCTGTAGCTTGTTCAACTGCTACGCGCTGCTGTTGTTGCCAACTATCCTGCACTGCTTGCAGGGAACTTTCAAACTTGTTGGTTAATTCGATTCTTTGTTGCTCTAGAGCAGCAGATTTTTCTTGCGCAAATTTGATCGCCATTTCTGAAGCTTTTAACTCATCTTCAAAGTGGTTAACCGATAAACTAACAGGTTGTTGGATCTGCACCAGCTGTTGTTGTGCAACCAATTGCCGTTCTGCAGCTAATTGCTGAGCAAATTCAGAGCGTAGATTTGCTGCTTGTTCCTCCAACAACTTAGCACTTTCAACCGCAAACTGAGCGCGTAATTCATGTTCGCGTTGTATAACAGCTTGCTCTACATCGTTAGTCTGTGACATAAACTTATGTTGAATTTTTGTTTCTAGATTGTGCAAAGCATCATGATTTGCATCAGACAAATGGATTGCTTGCTCATTTAATTTGGCTGCTAATTCTTGTGCGAATTTAAGCTCTAAAGCTTGTTGCTGTTGTTGCAACAAAATTTTCTTTTCAGTGGTAGTCTGTTGCAATAACCGAGCACGTTCAGAAATCACGGCTTCATTTAGACGTTCTGCATGTTTGGCATTCAAATTCGCTGCTAATTGTTCGGTGGTATGCTCGAGGTGGGCTTGTGCAGCTTGCTCATGTTGATTTAGAGCTGTTTGCAATGCAGCTGCATGTTGCGATTGGACGGCAAGTATTTGCTGATCGTATTGATCTTTTAAGGCATGAATAGCTAACTCTTGTTGAGCCTCTAGTTGCTGCTTGACCTGAATTTTTTCTGCTTCACAGATATCGCGAATCTCACGTTCTTTGTACTTGAGCACAATTTGATTTTCTTGCTGTAGTTCTTCAGCTAATTTTTGCTTTTCTACAGTTAACAATTCTTGGACTAAACTATTCTTATTTTTCTCTACTTCTTCTTTATATTGATTCCATTTCCATTCAAACTCTACCCTTACTTCATCTTCGATAAGAGCACGCAAGCGCTGTTTGTTAGCTTCAATTTCTGGACGCATGCTTTCAATTAGCTCATTCAATTGTGCACGTTCCTTCGCGAATTCAGCCTGCAATTTTTTAGTAACATCTTGCACCGCTTGCGCTACTTCAATTTCTAGCTGCGCCAATTGATTTTCTAACTGTTGCTTATATTTTGAATCATTCTGGGCAAGTTCCGCTGCAAACTCTTGGCGTAATTTTTGTTCTTGGACTGATAAAGCAGCACTTAATTGCTGCTCGTATTCAGCAATTAGCTTAGCTTTTAGTTTATTAATATTTTCATTATGCTCAAGCTTCAACTGACTTTCATGATGCAATAGTTGTTGCTGATAGTTTTCTTCAGCCTGTTTCATTATTTCGATTTTATTGGCACGCAATAAATCATCAAATAACGCACGACTAAGTTGTTCTTGATCTTTACGCGCCGCAATTTTAGCTTCTTCGATTTGAACCTTGGCTAAATTTTGCTGCTGTTGCAAATCTAGTTCCAGCCGAGAAATTTGCATTAGCTGTTGTGATTTTTCTGTTTCAAACTTACGTTGCATTTCAGCTAATTGTGCTGCCGATTGTCCTTTGGCTTGCAGCATTTCTTCTTGGTGCTTATTGATTAGTTCTTGTTCATGCTGCTTAAGTAAACGTTTCGCAACTTGCTCATACTTTTGTTTAATAAATTTTTGGTACTTTTCTTTTTCTGCAGCAAACAGCTGTTTAAACTTTTGTTCTTGCTCTGTGATGCGTTGTTGACTGGCATTGGCAAATTTTGCTTCGAATTGTTGCGCTAATTGTTGTTTTTCTAAGGCAAAGCGTTGTTTGAAATCTTGTTCTAGTGCCGATTTTAATTCTTGCTGCACAGAAACACTATCTAAGTTTTGTTCAAACCATCCGGATTGAGA
Source organism: uncultured Legionellaceae bacterium (assembly GCA_964409995.1). GTDB lineage: Bacteria > Pseudomonadota > Gammaproteobacteria > UBA6186 > Azoamicaceae > JAGVLG01. Next base: position 11,659 of record CAYPGU010000038.1, read on the forward strand.
TTGATTAGTTGGATTTTGACCTACAAAATCATTATGTTTGGTACTGCTGACAGTCCTTTTGATTTTGTCAAACAATCCATTGTTATTATCATCCGCCACAGTAATCCCTCACTGTTGAAACTTTGACTTTGCGAGTCAATATACTATCAGTTTAGCATCTAACAATGTAAGTACAAATTTTTGCCGCACTTATAGATTACATCCATGCAACGTACCTGCTAACGCAGTTTCCGGCCTGGATGACAGCAGACTAATTACAAGAAGTAGCTTATGGTCTTGGTTTGGTTGAGTTTGTCGCTGTTGAGTTTTCTGCACGCACGGCAGCAGGCGTGACCACAGGTAAATCAATTGCGAGAATTGCTTGCTCAACTCCGTAGACCAAACGATTGAATAGGTTAACTAAGATTTGTTCATTTGATTTCGCCGCAGCAGCTCCAGGCTTAATATTTCGTAAAGCATTAACTACGTATTCTCGATTAGAGCGGATCCAATAGAATGCAATCTTTGCTACCAATAAGTCTACATCTTTAGGCGCGCGGCGAGTTGCATGCCACAATTGATCACCTATACGAGCTGTAAATGCGTCATCCATACTTATCCGCACAGCCGAAGCTAAGTTTAATAATGCTTTAGTTTTATCCGCAGGGTTTGCCAACGCGGTTAAGATTAAATTTTGTGCTTGGGCAGCAGATAATCTTAATAAAGGTGCACGCATACCTTTTAGACTTGTTACAGCCTGAGTGAAATTTTTATCAGTAGTATTCATAAACTGATCTATATAAGAAAATGGCGCTACATTTAAGGCTGCAGTATAAACTTGCTGTACTTTTTCTTTATTTTTTATGGAGATTTTTGGCAGCTTTTTATTGTGTTTTTTCGCAAACTGTTTTGCATATGAATCAATCCCAGATAAAACTTCCTGCGCACGAAGTTTCAACATACTTTCAATTGCAGCAGTATAAGTAGCCGTTGCATTTTGCACGCCTGATGTATTTACTTGCTGCAGTTTAG
>CAYPGU010000039.1:0-12663 GCA_964409995.1 uncultured Legionellaceae bacterium
CGCATGGTATACGTTATGCATCTGGTGTATCTTTGCTATGGAATACGCCACTAGGCATGCCTATTTCCTTTAGCTTAGCCTGGCCGCTGAATAAGAAGGTTGGGGATGATACTAAGTTATTTGCCTTTAGTTTAGGTACGCAATTTTGATAGATATTGGAGGCCACCTTGAAGCTTGTTAAAAATATAAATATCCTTTTCGCATTAGGCTTGCTATTAATTAGCAGCTGTTCTTACGCTGATTTGAAAATTGGTTTAGTAGATAAACAGGTGTTAGGCCAAGATTCTTTGTTTGCTAAAGATGTGCACGAACGTATGAAAAAAGATTTCGCCGCACGCCAAGAAGCTTTAATGGCAAAAGAGAAGACTCTAATGAGCAAGTATGAAGCTCTAGAGCGCGACAAAGATGTACTAGCCGAAGCCGAGCGCATTAAAAAAGAAAAAGAACTAACTAAATTGCAGCAAACTCTAAAAGAAGAGGGTGAGGCATTTCAAAATGACATTATGCAACGTCAAGAAAAAGAAACCGCAGCATTTGAAAAGATGGTTACTGAAGTATTGAGTGATATAGCTAAGTCGGAAAAACTAGATCTGATTCTACAACAGCAAGTAGCCTTATATAACGGTCGTAAAGCAGACTACACTTACCAAGCTTTACAAGCCTTGGATAAGCGTTATAAAGAAAGCAAAAAGTAGTTCATGATGGAATTGAAACTAAAGCAGCCTATGTCTTTGTCGGAGGTCAGCAAATCTATTGATGCTGACTTGGTGACTGATATGGCTGCAATAGGTGATCAACTGATTACTCATATAGCCAAAAGTATAGACACCGGTGGTGCTGGTAGTATTACATTTTTGGCGAATCCACTGTATAAAAAATTCTTGCCGCACACCAAGGCTGCGGCAGTATTATTGACTGCAGATGACGCCAAAGATTGCCCGGTGGCAGCCTTAGTTACGCGCAATCCGCGTTTATCTTTGGCAAAGTTAATTCAATTATGTTACACGGCTCCAGAACGCAAGGTTGGAATTCATCCAACGGCAATTTTGGCAGCAGATGCAAAACTTAGTCAGGATGTAACAATTGGTCCATACTGTGTTGTCGGTGCGCGTAGTGAAATTGCTGCCGGCGTGACTTTGCAGGCTGGAGTTGTAATTGGCGAAGATTGTAGTATCGGTGCAGGCACCGAAATCAAAGCTAATGTAACTCTATATAATCGAGTTAGAATTGGTGCCCAATGTACGATTCATAGTAATACTGTGTTGGGTTCCGATGGCTTTGGTTATGCTGCAGATGCTGCTGGCAATTGGGTCAAACTCGAGCATTTAGGTGGTGTAGTAATTGGTAATCAGGTAGAAATCGGCAGTAGTACTACTATTGACCGAGGAATGCTTGATGATACTGTTATTGGTAATCAAGTAATTATTGATAACCAAGTGCAAATTGCCCATAACGTTACTATTGGTGATAAAACCGCAATTGCTGGTTGCGTTGGAATTGCCGGAAGTACAAGTATTGGTAAGCACTGTTTAATTGGCGGCGCAGCAAGTATTGCTGGGCATCTTACAATTGGTGATTTTGTGAATATAACTGGGACTTCAGCAGTCAATCATTCTTTGTCAGAACCTGGAGTGTATTCTTCTGGGTTACCAGCGCGGGAAAATAGCGTGTGGCGGCGTAATGTTGCTCGTTTCATGCTGTTGGATTCGTTAGCGAAACGTGTCAAAGAATTGGAAAAACAGATTAATGAAACAAGTAAATCAGCGCAGGATACTGAGTAACGGCTAAAGATATGAGTGAAATGAATATACAAGAAATACTAAAATTTTTGCCCCATCGCTACCCATTTTTATTAGTAGATAGAGTAGTGTCGATAGACGCAGATCAATCTATTATCGCAATTAAAAATGTAACGATGAACGAACACTTTTTTACTGGTCACTTTCCAGATAAAGCTGTTATGCCTGGAGTGTTAATCATTGAAGCATTAGCGCAAGCAGCTGGAATCTTGGCCTACAAGAGTATGGAATGGTCTCCAGATGATTCATTATTTTACTTAGGTGCAGTATCAGAAGCTAGATTCAAAAAAATTGTATTACCTGGTGATCAATTAAAGTTAACCGTTCGTACATTAAAACGACGCAGCAATGTCTGGAAGTTTACATGTGAGGCGCTGGTAGAAGGCGAATCTGTGTGTACAGCGGAAATAACATGCATGGAAGGGGCCGTAGAGTGATAAGTAATCTAGCAGTTATAGACCCTAGTGCCAAAATTGGACCCAACGTAAGCATTGGTCCGTTTAGTGTAATTGGTCCAAAAGTAGAAATCGGTGAAGGCAGCATAGTTGGCTCACACGTTGTGATTAAAGGCCCGACCATTATTGGAAAAAATAATAAGTTTTATCAATTTGCCTCGATTGGCGAAGATTGCCAAGATAAAAAATACGAAGGCGAAGAAACACGCTTAGAAATTGGCGATAATAATGTTTTTCGTGAGGGTTGTACGGTACACAGAGGTACCGCACAGGGCGGCGCAGTTACCAAGATTGGTAACGATAATTTGTTTATGGTTAATACGCATGTCGCACATGATTGTAAGATTGGTAATCATGTAGTATTTTCCAATAACGCTTCAATCGCTGGGCATGTGCGTGTTGATGATTACGCAAGCTTAGGCGGTTTTGTAGGCGTGCATCAGTTTTCTTCAATCGGCGCCCATAGTTTTATCGCTGGTGGAAGTATTGTGCAAAAAGATGTGGCGCCATTTGTTACTGTGTCCGGACATCCAGCGCAAACTTATGGTTTAAATACTGTTGGTTTAACGCGGCGCGAGTTTTCTGCTGAAGTAATTAATACCATTAAACAAGCGTATAAGATTGTATTTCGCACCAGTACTACAGTTAACGATGCAATATTGCGTTTAAATGATCTAGTGGATAGTTGTCCTGAAGTAATTATTATTCGCGATTTCTTGCAGCAATCAACGCGCGGGATTACCCGTTAGGTAAACAATATGCGGATTGTGGTCGTTGCGGGTGAGCCATCAGGAGATCGGCTTGGCGCACAGCTTGCTTTGCTTTTTAAGCAACAGTTTCCAAATTTAGAAATTGAAGGTGTCTTCGGTCGTGAAATGATCAAAGCTGGATGCTTGCAATTGCATAGTATGGATACACTTGCGGTTATGGGGCTTATAGATCCAATCTTAAGCCTGCCACAAATATTAAAATTACGTCGTTGGCTAATCCGTTATATTCTCGAAAATCCACCTGATTTATTTATTGGCATTGATGCGCCAGATTTTAATTTGGGCTTGGAAAAAGTTTTACACAAGGCCGGCATTACTACGGTGCATTACGTTAGCCCCAGCGTTTGGGCTTGGCGGCAGGGACGCATCAAAACCATTAAAAGTTCAGTGGATTTAATGTTAACCTTATTTCCATTTGAAGCAAAATTTTATGAACAACATAAAGTTCCAGTGTGCTACACCGGCCATCCAACTGCGGATCTAATTCCAATAGTAACTGACAAATCATCTGCTAAACATGCTTTAGGTTTTACTGATGATCAAACGGTTCTAGTTGTAATGCCAGGCAGCCGTAATAGCGAAATGAAACATATGACGCCGTTGTATTTGGAAACGATCAAGCGTGTTTTAATAGAAAAACCAGACTTGCAAGTTGTAATACCTTTAGTGCAGCCAGCTTACGAAGCTTATGTTGAGTTTTGGAAACAGAAAATAATTCCTGATTTAAATATAAAGTATGTAATTGAAGACAGTTATGCGGCGCTGCGTGCCGCTGATTTTGCTTTAGTAACATCAGGCACAGCAACTCTAGAAGTAATGTTGCACAAAGTGCCTATGCTAGTGGCATTTAAAACCAATCTGGTTACTTATGAAATTGTTAAGCGTTTAATTAAAGTAAAATATATTGCTTTACCAAATTTAATTGCTAATTATGCTTTAGTGCCAGAATATATTCAAAAAGCAGCGAATCCGAAAGCTTTGGCTGCTGGTTTGCTCGAATTGATGAATAATCCGACTTTACAATATAAACAAACAAGTAAATTTAATGAATTGCACAAATCTTTGCAAAATGGCGCCAGCCAAACTGCATTAGATGCAATTAATAAATTAGTTGATTTTAGCGACTCGGTCATTCCGGAGATGGCGTGAATCCGTCATCCCGGCCAAGAGCCAACGAAGTTGGCTCGCAGTAGCCGGGACCCAAAAATAAGGACATAGCATGTTAATCGCAGGAGTAGATGAAGCAGGACGCGGGCCATTAGTTGGTGATGTAGTTGCTGCCGCAGTAATTTTACCTAAAAATCATAATATCGTTGGCATTAAAGATTCAAAGAAGCTAACTGCTGAGAAACGCGAAGAATTGTTTGACCAAATCTGTTCTACTGCCATAGCATGGTTTATTGCCAGTGCTTCGCATACAGAAATTGATCAGATTAATATTTTACAAGCCACTTTATTAGCCATGCAACGCGCAGTGAATGGTTTGGCGATTAAGCCACAAAAAGTTATTATCGATGGTAATCAAGCACCATGGTTACCATATCTTACTGAAACAATTATTCAGGGCGATGATTTATTTGAGGAAATTTCTGCAGCTTCAATATTAGCTAAAGTTCATCGTGATCGACAATTAGTTATCCTCGATAAAAAATACCCCCAATATGGTTTTGCACAACATAAAGGCTATGCCACAAAACAGCATATGCAAGCACTAAAGGATCACGGGCCGATTGCAGAACATCGACGTAGTTTTGCACCGGTAGCAGCGGCAGAATTAGCGTTTGTTTAAATTAATTTACTTATTTATGAATAGTATAAGTGGCATGGTTTAAGCTTGATTTACTAATCTACTAAATTAGAGGAATATATGAGTGGTATAAGCGCATTATATCAGTTCTTACAAACTGACCCAGATGTTTTGAAAAATCCTTTGCTAGCTAAGATAGTTGATCCTGTAGTCTCATTTGGTCGCAGATCCCCTGGCGAACATCTTGAAGCTGGTAGAACACCATTTTTGTTGATAAACTTTAATCCTGCTACAAATGCAGCTCTAAAAGATTTGTCACTTATGTCTTCTATACTAGCGACTGAAGGTCATATTACAGTTCATAGTAATGATCAATTTATTGCCGATAATCCAGATAGACAAGCACGCGTGCATGAGTCAATGCTGCATGTTTCTATTGGTTTGCAGTCTGATGGCATCATGTATTGGATGCGCATATATTTTAATGGCCAAGCGGACATTGTAAGTATTGATTGTAAAAGTGAAACTACATCACAGCGACCTAAACAAGAGACTGCAAAGAGAATTGAATCTTTCAAACAACAAATATTCTTGGCTATGCGGGAAGAAAAGGGCGTATTCTTTGATATTATTCAGGCTGTTAATTGTTTGATACAAGAATGGCAAGTACAGATGCAATTTGAGCATACTTTTAGTGCTTTAACCTACGAAGCCCCAACACAACTAGCACCAGGATTACTTTCTGGAACAAAGCATGTGCCAAAGCCAGCGCCTAAGCCAGCACCAGCAGCTGCACCGAAAAAGGCAGTCACAAAAGAAGCAACTGAGCGTGAATTGATCGAAGAATATGAAAAATTTTACAAGCAGGTGTTAGCGGATAAAACAAATAATCTCGAAAATGTTCTCGGAGAATTTAAGGGAAATTTGCCAGATGATCTTTTGATCTTGGCTTTAAGCGATAATAAAAAGGAATTGTTAAAAGCAATCGAATCTCAAATTTTAGGCATATATGCAAAAATATTTGCTAATGATCCTGCTAAGCTGAAAACAGCACAATCACAAGCAAGTGTTCAATTAGAGATTTGGCGCGAACAATTCGGGAATAGTAAATTTCATTTTTGAGCGGTTGGTGATGTATAGATCCCCGATAACCGCAGAGCGGTTTCGGGGATGACAGATTTATGTACTATCGGGGAGTTATGGCCTAGCCGTGCTGTGTATCTTGATCGTGCTGATGTGGTTCTTGTGGATTATCAGTTGGTGTCTGTGGGACGACTGGTGTGCCAACATTCAATGCGTAATGCGCACCGCGATCAATAAACAAGTTCTGTTTAACAGCGCCTTGTACGAGGCTAGTGATACTGCTGGTGACATCTTTTAGTACTACTTGTTCTGGACGTTGATCATATTTGCCTAATAGGCTGCCGCGATATAATTCAAAACTTATGTAGGATAAGAATGCTTCGGTGAAATGCTTTGGTAATTCCAATTGCAAATCAGTACTTGCTTCAGTAAGTTTTTGTGCAAATTCAATCGTAGATTTAGGCGAGACATGCCCAAAAGTTGGTAAATGTTGCATTGCTTCCCGATTTAAATTATTTGCTTGTAATTTAAATGTATCTTGCGCAAATTGTTGGTTAACGATTTGTGATTTAGCGATTTCAGCCAAGAAAACCATAGTAAGATTGTTATCTTTGCTTGAGAAATCCAAGCTGGCATTTAAATCATCAAACTTTAGCAATTCGATACCGTTGCGCGTAAAACTTAAAGTGCGCGAAGAGACACGGTTATTGCTATCGTAATTGTTTTCTTGATTGCTGGTATTGAAAGCCAAAACTAAATTCGCGACCTTGAAATTCCATTGCGGGCTATCTAGTGAAATACTAGGAATATTAATATCGCCGATATAATTTGTGAAAGCTAAATCATGGCGCCATTCGCCAATAATTGTATCCCATGCGACATGAAAATCGGTCGGCGATTTTTGGTCAATGCCGGCAACTTTTAACCAAGTGACGGCTTGTTTAGAAAAATCGATCGTGGTTGTTAAAACCACAGGATTAACTTGGCCCGTGTACTGTACGATATGGTCTTGCAGGGTGCCTGAGAAAGTAGTCTTGATTTGCCCAGCTAGAATCTTAATACCAGCTCCCTTAGGGGTGTCGGTGATCATGATCGGGCCGTGTTTAATGCGCTGTTGCAAAGAAACGAGACGCGAATTCTCTGGATCGTTGGCCGCCAATTGCAGTTCTAACTTTACGTCAGAATTTAACAAACCTCTTTTATAGCTGACTAAATTAACTTTCACGTTCGATTGATTGTTGAGTTTCGCAACCGTTTCGTAGTAATTTTGTTGTATATATTTACCAGTAATGTAGTAGCTGCAGCCGATAACTAAGCTAATTGAGCTAAGCACCAGAAGTAATCGTTTTTTCAAGGTAGTACCCTATGTTGCGTAAGTCCTGGTATATTCTATGCGAATCCTCACAATTCAACAAGGCTTTAGTCCATGAGTAGCGAATTTGTCCATTTGCAGTGTCATACTGAGTATTCTTTAGTTGATGGAATCTTAAGGATTCCAGAATTAGTAGCGATTGCTGCGAATCAAAAAATGCCTGCGATCGCGATAACAGATCAGTCAAATTTATTTGGCATGGTAAAATTTTATCAGGCGGCTCTATCCGCAAAAATAAAACCAATTATTGGTTGTGATTTATGGTTAGAAAATCCAACACAAAACGACCAACCATCAAGATTAATTTTACTATGTCAAAATAAACAGGGCTACAAGAATTTAACTCAGTTAATAACTAACAGCTACTTACACGGACAGCAACATCATCGGCCAGTATTAAAAAAAGCCTGGCTCGAACAATTCAATGAAGGCTTGATTGCGATCGCGAATGCGCGTGAAAGCGACATTGCACAGGCTCTGCTCGCAGAAAATTTTGCCCATGCAAATGATTTAACCAAACAATGGCTCGAGTTATTTACACAACGCTTTTATCTAGGCCTTACTCGAACCGGGCGCAGCAACGAAGATGAATATGTTAATCAAGCCTTAAAATTAGCTTCTGAAACTGCATGTCCGGTGGTGGCCTTAAATGAAGTATGCTTTATGCAACCGGAGGATTTCGATGCGCATGACGCACGAGTTTGTATCAATGAAGGCACAACTTTAGATGATAAGAATCGTTCACGTAAATACAGCAATCAACAATATTTACGTACTGGGGCGCAAATGTGCGAACTATTTGCGGATGTGCCAGAGGCAATTGAAAATGCCTTGCAAATTGCGAAACGTTGTAATTTACAGTTGAAACTCGGCACAGCTTATTTACCCAAGTTCCCGGTACCAGCCGGCACTACGCCGGAGCAATTTTTAAGTAATGCAGCTATGGTTGGATTAAATAAGCGTTTTCCGACTTGGCCTGATGAGACAACTCAACTTCGTTATACAGAGCGCCTTAATACCGAATTACAAGTTATAAATAGCATGGGCTTTGCCAGTTATTTTTTAATCGTGGCGGATTTTATTGGTTGGGCATTTAATAATGGTGTTCCTGTAGGGCCTGGGCGTGGTTCAGGTGCTGGCTCATTAGTTGCCTATGTGTTGAATATTACTAATCTTGATCCGTTGCAATATGATCTGCTGTTTGAGCGATTCTTGAATCCAGAACGTATTTCGATGCCGGACTTTGATATAGATTTTTGTATGGAAGGTCGGGATCGAGTAATCGAATATGTAGCCAATAAATATGGCCGTGATTCAGTATCGCAGATTATAACCTATGGTACTATGGCGGCGCGAGCAGTGCTACGCGATGTAGGTAGAGTTTTGGGTTATCCTTATGGTTTGGTCGACAAATTGGCCAAGCTTATTCCGACTGAAATTGGTATAACTTTGGATAAAGCACTGCGCCAAGAAGAAGCTCTTAGCACACGGTACCAACAAGAAGATGATGTCAAAACCTTAATCGATCTAGGTAAAAAACTAGAAGGTATAACGCGTAACGTAGGCAAGCATGCAGGTGGTGTAGTTATTGCTCCTGAGCCTTTAATAAATTTTACACCATTATATTGTGAAGCAAATGAAACGCAAACCATAACTCAATTTGATAAAGATGATGTCGAAAGCATTGGTCTAGTTAAGTTCGACTTTTTGGGCTTAAGAACTTTAACTATCATTGATTGGGCAGTGCAGATTATACATAAACGTTGTTTGAAACCAATCGATGCGAATTTAGATATAACAAAATTACCTTTAAATGATCCAAAGACTTTTGCTTTATTATGTGCAACTAATACCACAGCGATATTTCAGTTAGAATCTAGAGGCATGAAAGATTTAATTCGCCGCCTGCATCCAGATTGTTTCGAAGATATTATCGCCTTGGTAGCTTTGTTTCGTCCTGGTCCATTACAGTCTGGAATGGTGGATGATTTCATTAATCGTAAATTAGGCCGCGCTGCGATCGAATATCCACATCCGGAATTAGAACCAATTTTAAAATCAACCTATGGCGTCATTTTATATCAAGAACAGGTAATGAAAATTGCACAGGTTCTGGCTGGCTATACATTGGGCGCTGCAGATATTTTGCGTAAAGCGATGGGTAAGAAAAAACCAGAAGAAATGGCGCAGCAACGCGTTATTTTCACAGAAGGCGCAACCGCGCGCGGCGTAAATGCACGCACTGCAACCTACATCTTCGATTTGATGGAAAAATTTGCCGGTTATGGTTTCAATAAATCACACTCGGCTGCTTATGCTTTGGTTTCATATCAAACCGCTTGGTTGAAAACACATTATCCGGCTGAGTTTATGTGTGCGGTCCTCTCTGCAGATATGGCGCATACAGATAAAGTGGTCATGATGATCGATGATTGTCGTGAGCAGGGTTTAAAAATTGTTACACCAAATATAAATTATAGTGAATACAAATTTTCTGTCGATGCACAAAATCGTATTGTATATGGTCTTGGTGCAGTTAAAGGCGTCGGTGAGGGGGCTATAGAAAGTATAATCAATACCCGCACGCAAAATGGTAAATTTAAAGACTTGTTTGATTTGTGCGCGCGCGTCGATGGGCGCAAAGTAACTCGTCGCGTAATTGAGTCACTAATTTATGCTGGCGCTTTAGATTGTTTCAATATGCATCGTGCTGCATTGATGGGAAATTTGGAAGCAGCTTTGCAAGCTGCGGAACAAAGTCAAAAGGATTTTGCGCAAGGACAACCAGATTTATTTGGCGATAGCATAGATGTGAATGATTTAAGTATTATGCAACCAGCGAGCAATTTTGCGGAATGGAATGATCAAACGCGTTTGGCCGGCGAAAAAACTAGCCTTGGCTTGTACCTCACTGGACATCCAATTACGCAATATGAACCCGAACTAGCCAACATAATTACGCATAAAATCATTAGCTTAACTCCCGGCGGACGACACGAGAAACAAACCATTGCAGGTGTCGTAGTTGCAACTCGCACGATGCAAACCAAACGCGGCGATCGTATGGCTTTTGTTGCAATTGAAGATCGAACTGGGCGTCAAGAGATCGCAGTGTTCTCAGATTTATTCATCGAGGTGCGTGAATTATTAAAGAACGATAATCTAATTATTGTGCAAGGAGAAACCAAGCCGGATGAATATACTGGCGGGATCAAGATGCGCGCTTTAAAAATTATGGATTTAGCAACTGCGCGTAATACTCTGGCAAAAAAATTACGCCTAGAAATAAATGCTCAGGATGGATTAGACGATAATTTTATTGTAAACTTAAAGAGAGTTTTACAACCATTCCAACCTGGAAATTGTAAAATTGAATTGCATTATAAGCATGTGCAAGCCAATGCTGTTCTGCAATTTGGCCACGAATGGACTATAGCGCCAAAGGATGAATTGCTTACAGCAATTGATCAAATGGACGAAAGGATTCAAGCTATAGTGTGTTATGCTGATTAAAGGAGCTTATCATGCGTCCAGACTTGCACTTTCTGCAGAAACAAATGGTGTATACTTCGAATCGTGAAGAACAGTTTAAAGTTTTAAAAGGTGCTGAGTGCGCGCAGGCACTAATGTCTTTGCATACAACATCTATGAGGGTTGCAGATCGTAATTCCCTGTGTAAGACTTTTTTTGACTACTGGAGTAAAGTAATAATTGAATTATTCAGGGATCCTTGCGCCAGGACTAATTTCAATTTTTTTGAAATTACTGCAATATTTATCTCACAGTTCAATATGTTGGAACATCATTTGGCGGGAAATGTCAAATGCGCCAAATTAGTCAATAAGTTATTTAGTTGTTGGCTTGCCCATGATATGGAAGAATTTCCAGGTCAGCATGCAGTTCCATGTTTGTATGATTTAATGTCGCATAAATTATTTGACCCACAAGTCTTTCAGGTAAGAAGTCTACAAATCAAAGTAAATTATAAACTTGCTGCCTTGATTTTAGATTTGGTAAATAATTCGCATATTACACGTACACAAGACTTCTTGTTTGAAAAGATGATCATGGTTATAGGTAATGCGATAAAATTCGGAGTAAGTACAGCGCGCTTCTCTCCACAAAGATTAAATTGGTTGTTGGCTGTGATACCGAATAGAGATTGGTTTAAAAGTTCAGATTTACCAGAGTTTAAGCAACAATTCTTTGCTGCATTAAAAGTTCTGCAAGAAACCGGTTTAGCTGTTGATATTCCACGCACTGCGTTTAAAAGCAAGCCTTTAATTTTCCGCAGCGTTGATGCGGCGCGAGTGTTGCCAGGTATAAGTTATGCGCAAGTGCTTACTGGAGATAAAAGGGCCAATAATATTAGTCCAAAACGATAGGGATTCTTTATTTTTACTGGTGAATTGTAGTATTATGCTCATTAATTCTGATGTATGTGCAATATACTATGCAAACAATTATCGTCGGTGGTGGCTGCAGTGGTGTTTTAGTTGCTTGTAACCTGTTGCGCCATAGCCAAACTAAAATCGAAATTACTATTATTGAGCCGCAAGCGGAATTGGGCCATGGTTTGGCCTATTCTACGCGCTGCCCAGCGCATTTATTAAATGTGATTGCACAAAATATGAGTGCTTATCCTGATGATAAGGATCATCTATTACGTTGGTTGCAAGACAACCAATATGATGCGAATCCGCTCGGTTTTATACCACGCGCCACCTATGCACACTATTTACAATCTTGTTTGGTTGAAGCGCGCCAGAATGCGGCAAATAAAGAATCTACAGTAACTGTGATCCAAGATACGGTTATCGACCTCGCACAGCAAGCGCAACTCTGGAAGGTCATAACGCTGCAAGGTGCAGAATTAATAGCAAATTCAGTGGTATTAGCTCTGGGTGTATTTTTGAAGACTAATCAAGAAAATTATTTACCCAACCCATGGCGGTATGATTTGCAGTCCATTCCTACTACAGCCAAGGTCGCTATTATCGGCAGCGGTTTATCCATGGCCGACATTTTACTGCAACTAAAACAGCAAGATCATCAGGGCTTGATCACTGTTTTTGCCCGTAATGGCGCGTTACCACAGGCGCATGATTTAAATAGTTTCATGCGTAAATTGCAATTAGATTGGCCGCATGATTTGAAGTTATCAGATTTAGCAAAAGTATTTAAACGCAATTTAAAAACAATTCTACACACTGGCTATAGTTGGCATAACTTGATTGATTCACTGCGTCCATTCACGCAAAAAATCTGGCAAAATTGGGATAATGCAACGCGCCTGCGTTTTATGCGGCATTTGCGCAGCAAATGGGATGCGCATCGGCATCGGGTTGCGCCACAGATTGCACAGCAACTGGTAGATTTGCAGCAGCAAGGTTTTTACACTTTGTTACTGGCTAGGGTTGATAAAGTGGAACCAGGT
>CAYPGU010000040.1:0-12638 GCA_964409995.1 uncultured Legionellaceae bacterium
TCATATAAGTCTAATGCCTCTCTACTTTCTGGTTTGGGCAAGGCTTTACGGTCAAGCTTACCATTTGGTGAAAGGGGCAGGTTATCTATTACCATTATATAATTTGGTTGCATGTAATTAGGTAATTTCAAAGTACATACTTTTTGACATTCTTTAATTAGGTTGGTGCTGTTTTCTTTAGCCTCGGGAACAATATAAGCTACTAACTTCTTGTTGCGCTGCTCATCTTCTATTACTAAGGCTACAATCTGCTTTATTCCTGCAATATTTTGTATTGTGGACTCGATCTCGCCTAGCTCTACTCTGTACCCTCTGATCTTTATTTGCTGGTCTATACGGCCTAGAAACTCAATATTACCATTTTCTAGATACCTGCCGGAATCGCCGGTTCTATATAATCTGCTTCCTTCCTCATTGATGATTTTGGCAAATGGATTAGGAAAATATCTATCGGCAGTCAGCCCAGGCTTATTTAAGTATCCACGCGCCAGTCCTACACCACCTATATATAGTTCGCCTATTGCCCCAGGAGGCAATAATTGCATATGTCGATTTAAAATAAATACTTGTACATTATTAATAGGCTTTCCTATCGGAATTGGATTGTTGTGAGAAATATCTATTTTTTCTAATATATAATCTGAAGTAATATCGCTACATTCAGTTGGACCATAAGTGTTAATGATTTGCAGCGGCAAATCATTATCCAGAATTGTTTTTAATCGTAAAGGATTAATTGTCTCACCACCTAAAAAAACATTTCTAAGTGACTTTAACATATGCACTTGTGAAGCATCATTCACCAGTTCATAAAAAGCGCTAGGTGCACAATTTAATAATGTAATTTCTTGTTTAAATATCACACTATTGATTTTTAATGGTTCAAAATACTCAGAATGCATAAAGTGAAGTTGTCCACCACATAACAAAATTCCAAGTATATTCTTTTGTGTCAGATCAAATCCAATAGATGAAATTATTAAAACTTTATCCTCAGCAGAGATATACTTATCTATGTACCAGTTAAGAACATTGGTAAATCCAGAATGATGGACTACAGAACCTTTGGGCATGCCAGTGGATCCAGAGGTGTAAATAGAGTAAATAGCATCCAGTTTATTTAGCCTTACCATTTTCTGACTAGATTCTGCATAAATATTTTCATTTTCATCTAAAGGAATACTTATCACATCACTTGGCAATTTCATAATTAAAGGCTGTGATGTCAAAACAAATCGTAGCTGTGCATCTTTTAATATAAAATCTATACGTTCAGCTGGGTAAATGGTGTCAATTGGAACATAGGCTCCGCCAGACTTAAGAATGCCAAGTATTGCAATTGCGACTAAATGAGATGGTTCCAAATAAATACCAACCAATTCATTGCCAGATATGCCGCTTGCTTGTAGATAGGCTGCTATCTGAGTAGATTTGATATCAAGTTCTCTATACGTGATTTTAATGTCTTCGTAAACCACAGCAACTTTATCTGCGGCTCTTTCAACTTGCTCCTGAAACAACTGAAGTATATCTTTGTCTGGATAATTTTTATTGATACCGTTACAGTAATGCATGATTCTTAGGTATTCTGCATTGCTGAGGAAGCTTAAGTTGCTTGATCGTTGCTGACACTCAGATGCAATTTGAGTTAACAATATTTTCACGGTATCTAATAATTGTTTTATGGTGGTAGAACTAAATATTTCTGCAGCAAATTTTATGCCGTAAACTAGGGATTTATCTGCTTCATTAGCAGTAAATGCCAGAGGATAGTCTAATTTTTCACTAAATTCATGAAATTCTATATTTAATCGTGAATTATTGTCCCATGTAA
Source organism: uncultured Legionellaceae bacterium (assembly GCA_964409995.1). Lineage (GTDB taxonomy): Bacteria > Pseudomonadota > Gammaproteobacteria > UBA6186 > Azoamicaceae > JAGVLG01. The sequence continues at coordinate 1,835 of CAYPGU010000040.1, forward strand.
CCATTGAAGCAGGGTAATTATCGTAAATAAACAAAACATCAAATATACGCTCGCCGTCTTGTTGCAATTTGGAAAGTTCAACTGCGGAGTGGGCATTCATCTCATTGATGTCGTTTTGGATCTCTAGAATAGCATCCATAACAGTTTTTTGATCTTGCTTGTTATGATCTACAATCAAGGGTAAGGTGTTTATATATAATCCTACAGAGTCTTCAATGCCGTTAATTGGTAAATTTCGACCAGAAATTACGGTTCCAACAATAGTATGGTTACTATTCGAATATAAGTTTAATATCTTATGCCAAGCAAATTGCAATACAGAGTTTAAAGTAACACCATTATTTTTAGCCATAATCTTTAGGCTGTTATATAAACTATCATCTAATATCAAACTCATTTCAAGGGAGTTTTTTATATGCCTGTATTCGGATAATCTTATATTTCTATCAGATAACAGTCCGCTCAAATCAGGTTTATCATCTAGTCGTGAAATGTATCGGCTCCAATAGCTAATATTTGTAGCTCTATGAATTTCAAAATACTTTTGCGCTTGAAGATAGCTTTGATCAACAGATACTTGTATTGTCTTTTTATCAAGAAGGTTTAAATATGTACTATGTATATATTTAAATAAAACTTGGTTGCTCCAACCATCTAATATGGCATGATGATGGCTGAAAATACAAGTGTATAAATCATCTTTATGTTTTATTATATATACTCTAAACATGCTTCCTTGCTGTAAATTATATTTTTTTAATCGATCTTGGCTTAAAAGTTGTTTGGCCCGCATTTTATGCTGAGCAACATTCAATGATTCAACCGATAAATCTATATATTCCCAAGTTAGCTCGCCTTGCTTATCGATGATCTGTGCCAGCTTATCTTCCCACGCTAATCTTAATCTTAAAGTTGAATATTTTTGTTGTGCTAAAAGCCAAGCTGATTTTAATTTATCCAAATCTAGTTGAGTTTTATATTGCCAAACGGCCTGTACAATATAAGCATCATCAATATCGCCTTGCTTTAATGCATGATAAATGAACCCTTGTTGCAGGCTATTAGCTAAAAAGACGGTTTCGTTTGTTAGGCAGGTTTGACTCTCTAGTAAACTTGTATCATTCCCTGCAACCATTTTTGCAAATACGTTGTCATACAGTTTTTCGATAGTTTTATAACTATATAGATCCTTAATGTTTAGCTTTAAACCAAAAACAAGCCTTAGCTTACCTATTAGCTGTAGTGCAACAATGCTATCGCCGCCCAATCTAAAAAAATCGTCAGTTATGCCAAATAGGTTGGCATCTAAATTTAAAACTTCAGCCCAAAGCTTTCTGATATCATTTTCTAAGTCATCTCGAGGTGCTTTATAACTATCAACATCAATAATCTGTGGCTTTGGAAGTGCCTTTTGGTTAATCTTTCCATTAAGTGTTATTGGCATGCTTGTTAAAAGTTGTATATGTGTTGGCAGCATATAATTGGGTAGTTTAACAGAGAGATAATTTCTTATTTGATCAGTAATTATTGAAGTAATATTTCTCGCCTTAGACTGATTAATATCTTCAATTTGTGCACTATTTATTACTCCTCCAAATAGTGCTTGAATTAAGGAACCAGTTGCTACTTCTCTAAGCGCTTGATCTCCAACCTTATCAATAGTACCTATAGGACAAAATCCTATGCCATAACTGGGTGATCGTTGCATTAGAGATTGAGATATTAGCCCAGTATTTATCTGTAATAATTCAGGAGTGACTCTTTCAGCATTAGTTAGAAAAAATAATGCAAATGCAGCTTGGCAATAAATAGAGTAATTGTTTTCTGCAGCAAGGGACAAATTAAATAATTTGCTGCTTATATATGATATCTGCTTGTCTTTATAACTATATTTATACCAGCCGACTTTATATTGAGGTATTACGTTTTTGATGTAAATATACACATCAGGCAGATTTTCAATTGTAATATTATTGTTATGCCGAGGGGCTATTTCGTAAGCACCTAATATAATATCTTGTTCATGTAATTGCAAATGCTCAGATAAATATGAACAGTTATAATCATCTAAGTTGTTCGCCTGCAAGTTTTGACTACAAAAATGATCGTTAATCAAGCCAAGTATATGTCCTAACTCAATGAAACAAAATCTTTCACTTAAACTTCCGTACAACGGAGAAATAGAAGATATATTGCCAATAAAATATATTGTTAATGGTTTAGCGCTGCTAATTTCGCCTTTAAATAATAGATATAGGGAATTTTCTCTAGGATGGTAATAATAATATCCTGGTTCAATACCAAATTCATTTATGCCAATTTGCAGGTATATTTGTACTGGGTATAGGGAACCGGCAGAAGGGTATCTGTATTTAGGTAAGATCTGTCCATCAATTTGGAGTGAGGCAAACAGTCCTAGCAATTGATTTAAAAAAGTTTTATTCAACAATATATTGCTTGCTGAGACCGTATCAGTGCCAAATAATGAATCATCAATATTTCTTAGAATATTATCAATGCTAGAGTTAGATGTTTCGACAGTATGAAAATCTCTGTAACTTTTTCGTCTAAAGTATATTTCCATTATATGGTCATTTAGGACAAGAGGATCTAAACGAAAAGTAGATGTGGCTGCAAATTTTCTGATATTGTTCTGGGCAACTTTAAACTCAGTTTTATCCAAAGGATCTAATATAACATCTGTGCTATTGGATTCATTTTTATAAGATTCTGGTATAACATATGAAATTAAACTTTTGTGATTATTAATGTCATCAATTGCTAAAGTAATATTTTGGTTTATCAACGGGTAACTAGCTAAAACTCGATCAATTTCTTCTAATTCAATGCGATGTCCGCGGATCTTTACTTGGGAATCACTTCTTCCAATATATATAAGGTTACCATCACTCAATTGTCTGGCCAGATCACCAGTTTTATATAATTTTTTAGTAATTCCATTAATTTGCAGCGCAACAAATTTTTCTTTGTCTAATACATCATCATTTAAATAGCCAGAGGTTAGGCAGTCACTTTCAATATATAATTCTCCGATATCATTTGTATCTATAATTTGATTGCTCTCATCGATTATATAAATATTTACATGTTTAATTGGTTGTCCTATCGGCGCAATATCTGGCCATGAAATAGGGGGCCATTGCATTTCATATGTGCTGGTTGCTTGTATCTCAGATGCGCCGTACAAATTAATTAATTTACAAGAAGGAAGATTTGTAAATAAATCTTTGATCTTCAAGGTAAGAGTTAATTTTTCACCAGATGATATAATCTTAGTGACAGTTTCTGGATAAGTTTTAGTTTGATAGCAATGATCAGATAATTCCACAAGTAGTACATACGGTACATATAATTCACTAATATTGTGGGTATTGATAAATGTTAAAAATTCATACATGTCACCCTTGATACATTCAGGAGCAATTATTACTGAACCTCCTAAAATTAATGTTGTGAAAAATTCTTGGAAAGAAAGGTCAAAGCTTAATGGGAAAAATTGTAAGACTCTAGGGTTTAAATTTCTGTGCGATATTTCCCAATCAAGGTATTTTACTAGAGCACCATGGCTCATTTTAACACCTTTCGGCGTGCCAGTAGAACCTGAAGTAAATACTATGTATGCTAGATCATCATTTTCAATTTTAGGTAAATCAAAATTTCCCTGATTTGAGGATTCTTCACTAATGCTTATAAAATGAATTATATTTGTTTTAATTCTAAAAACGTTGCTTTCTTTGTCTGTAATTAACACTTTAAGGTTGGCAATATTTATTGCGCTAGAAATTCTTTCAATGGGCCACAAATAGTCCAATACGACATAGGTGCCGCCAGCTTTCAATATTGCAATAATCCAAATAATTGTGTTAAGTTTACATTCAGAATAAATACCAACTGGATCCCCAACTTGTAGGTTATATTTTTGATGTAGTACTTTCGCTTTTTTGTTTGTAAGGCTTTGTATTTCCGAATAAGAGAGTTTATGATCGCCATATATAAAAGCCGTGTTTTCAGAATAAAGATCCTCAGCTATTTCTAATAACTGGCATATATTTGTTTTGCTTAAAGTTTCGTTATTCATTATTCTTTTACGTCAAAATTTAGTTGGTTTTCCGCCAATTTTGCAACTCAATGAAGTTGTCTTCTGGATCCATGACATATGCTACTGTTAAAATGCTATCCAATTCAGGGTATTTGTTTTCTACAATTTGGCCATGGATTGATCCTTCATGCTCAATTGTTTTGTTTATTAAATGTTGAACGTCATCAACATGAAAAGCTATATGTCCAAATCCTGGCTTATTTATATAATTATGTAAATCCTTCATTGCGGTGGGAATGTATTCGAAAATTTCTAAAGTTGGGCCGTTTTCATATCCTGGTAGTGCCAGATGTACACCATGAATTTTGCTATTTTTAAGAGTTGTAAGGCTGTCCAGCCAATATCCAGCTAAGTTTCTTTCCGGATAGATTGGTTTGCAGCCAAAGACCTCTATATAAAATTTAGCAAGATTTTTCCAATTTTTAGCAACTATGTTAGTGTGTACATATTTAATGTTGTTGTGCATTTTTACAGCCATCTCCTAATCATTTATGTGATCAGCATAATCTTAAAGTGTTGATGATTCGATCACCACATATTGTATTGTTTTCTTCGCCAGTATTAACTGAAAATTGATGTGGTACTTTAGGTTTAACAAAGGCCTTATCAGTAGGTGAGTTAATACCAAAAACACTTTTCATTCTATTCTCGGCTTCAGTCCATTGTGCATCATCGTAGTCGCCTATTGATGGACCAATTTCTTCAACGAGTAATTCGGTTAGTGTTTTACATATGCCAGGAAGATCATGTGGCACTTGCGTATCTGAAATATCTATACAGTCTACGCTTTTATCACGCAGATTAGTTTTTTCATACATGCTTGCGTACTGTGTAAGTGGAAATGCTCCTGGCCTTGCATTATTTAAAGAATAAGTACTTAATGCTTGTTGGTTTCTAGAATACAACCGTGACATCAGCTGTTTAGGAGAACAATAAACAATAACAACATCTGTTCTACAGTGGATTAACTGTGCTTCCATGGCTTGAAAAAACTCATCAATATCTCCAGCGCCAGCTGCTGTGTCAACCAGCACTAATTTCCCCAACTCTAAAGCTGGAATGAATGAAGATGAGCAGTAGAAAGGGCGTTTATCTAGAGATAGTGATTTCATTAAATCATTTTGCTTTGTTCTAAAATCATCAAATATATTTCGAATTAATTGTTCAAATACACTATGAATAGATTTGCTTTTGATCAAGTTTGAAAGTAGGTTTTTACTCCAAACACACGAAAAAATTTCCTGCAAACTAAAATATGCAAGAAGCACTCGAGCTTTATCCGGCGACTCTTGCAAATATATATCGAATATGTGCAATTCCCATATTGCATCAGTTCCTGTAATGGCCAAGTTTAAGCCAATATTTGTGGCCTTAGTTTTTAAATAATTGGCGATAGATGATTTGCCAGCATTTGATGTGCCGTATAAAAAAACAATTCTGCCAGATAAAAATTTATGAAAAATACGATCGTTAAACTGTGCGCGAAGAGAAAGACTTGCAGTTGCTTGGGTAATTGATTGTTGAACTTTATTTACAGTATGGTCTGGAAACATTTTAAATGCTCTCGGAATATATATGCTCGCTTTGTTTCAAATCTATATCTTTGTGCTCGCCTAGCGCAATTAAATTACGGCGCTCTAATTGTGAGATTAATTCAGAAATATGCTTTTCCTCTATATTGTAATCTCTGAGTCTGGTTTTAGCGCCTAAGCTTTCGAAAAACTTGCGAGTTTTACTAATTGCTTGGCTTATCTTCTCATCCTCTGAACCGATGGTAATTTTCCAAACTCTTTCAGCATATTGGAGTAATTTTTCACGCTTCTGTACGCGCTTAAAATTCAGTAAGGTAGGTAATATTATTGCTAATGATACTCCATGATCCAAGTTAAATCTTGCAGTTAGCTCATGCCCTAAATAATGCGTGGCTCCATCATCTGGAACACCAAAATTAATAAAACCATTACCAGCACAGGTTGCGCACCACATCAAATTAGCACGAGCATCATAGTTCAGTGGGTCCAAAAATACTTTTGGTCCTTCTTCAATTAATGTTGCTAGAATTCCTTCTGCAAATCGATCTTGTACAGCTGCATTCACTGGATAGGTTAAATATTGCTCAGTAACATGTACGAAGGTATCAATGATCCCGTTAGCGGCTTGCTTAGGAGGTAGTGAATAGGTAGCTGTTGGATCTAATATTGAAAATTGCGGATACAATAGCTCATTTCCAAAACATAATTTATCAAATGCATTGCCAGTTTTAGCACTAATTACTGCACCACAATTCATCTCAGAACCAGTCGCTGGTAGTGTCAATACGCAGCCAAATGGTAGAGCAGTATTAATAGGAGCGAATTTTAGTGGACAGTTTGGGTCGTATTTAACTATTTCCCAAGGATCTCCTTTAAATGTAGCTGCTGCTGCAATAAATTTAGTCCCGTCAATTACAGAGCCACCACCAACAGCAAGTAGATAATTAATATTGTTTTGCTTAATAATCGGTAAAGCTTCAAGGAGCTGATCAACCTTTGGATTGGGATCAATACCACCAAATTCAAAAACAACTCGATCTTTTAACGCGAGCTTTATTTGATCGTAAACACCATTTTGCTTAATGCTGCCATGGCCATAGGTAAGCAAAATTCTTTTATCATGTGGTATTTCATTTGCAACATTACAAATCCGGTCTTTACCAAAGATTATTTTTGTCGGGTTGTAAAATGTAAAGTTAAACATACTCAGTTTCCTCTATCGCGGTTTGGACCTAACCTAAAGAATTATAACGAGGTCTACTATTTCGGAGGCGTGCTTCCAATGGTAGACTTGGCATTATTTGTCGTCTAAACAGCAAATTATTCCCACCATAAAGTGCTTCAATGTCGTATTGTTCCAATAAAGGCTGATTAATTTCTCTTGTTGGCGTAATGTTATTAACGAGTTTAATCGCAAAGCTGGTTTGAAAAGCAAAAATTGTGTAAGCCGCAAAGGCAACAAAACTATCTAAAACAAACCATCGCAGCAGCATCCGATCTCTTTCTTTTTCCGATTCAGTTAATTCCGGATATAAATCCAAATATTTATCAATTAATAAGAGCCCTTCTTGATATTCATTATTAGAGATAATAGCAACATTAGTTGTAATGCAGCCAGCCAAGCACAACCAAATAAAGATCCTCGAATGTCTAGATAAATTTGAACTAGGCTGATTGTTATTAAGCAAGATTTCGTAATCTGCATGTTGTCTTCGAGCAATGGATTTGTCTATATCATGTCCAATATCTGTTAGAGCTTCTGTTGCATTTGAATAGATATATATGATTGAAGTAATAATTGAGTTTAATATTGTACCAATTACGCTTAACGTCTTTGATGATGGAATTGGTTCTTTATCATTCTCAGGAGTGCTGGCAATATTCAAAGACATATATGTAATGAATGCTCCTGCAAACATGCTTAGAATATTTGCTATATGCCCAAAGCCTGGTAAGGCCTTAGAGAAAAACCCATTTTTTTTATTTCTTGTTATAGAGTTTTGCATATTTATTGCATCTGATTTCTTAAACTTAATGGCCTCATATCTGTCCAAGTAAGTTCAATGTATGACAAACATTCTTCTTTAGTCCTAGCATCGCCAATTATTTTCCAACCTTTGGGTATTTGCTTATATGTTGGCCATATTGAATATTGTTCTTCATGATTTTTAACTACATAATATTGGACTTCTTGAGTCTGTGGCTCTTTTTGCGTTGAATCATTCATGGTTGCCTCTTTTAATAATTTCTAGCTTTGCAAAACCGTGCTTATTTCCCAGGTCAATATTTGCTGTGCATCTAACCTTGTGGAAATTTAGCTGGCACGTTCCCGTAACACAAATCATACCTGTCTTATTTTCGAAGTCTGCATCTTTCAAGTTAGTCAATTCATCTTCAATATTTATACCTAGCTCTGTTTTGCCTATAGTATCTATAAACTGTATAAATACGAACTTTAATTCATGCAGCCTGTTTTTAATATCGTTGTAATCATCTATTCTAGGCTCAAATAAAACCGGATGCTTTCCGTCTGCAAGAATTTTTACTAATCTATCCATTTTACCTCTGTTTATTCAGTCTAGGCAGTATTTATTTCATATTGCGATACTAAATTAGATGGGTCTCTTTTATACTGGTTGGAAATTTCTAAATCTGAGCTAATTGTTTCGAATCTACTTTGTCTAAGTGATTTAAGCTGATCTTGTACCAGTCTGTTAGAAATTTCTAAAGGTGATTTATTTGATAATTGTGCTAAGCGCAATATTTCCAATGTTTTATGATATATTGTTGCTACTCTTGCCAGTACGGTTTTTTCATTATAGTCATTACTTTCACATGCAATATCAATTACTCCACCTGCATTACACAAATAATCAGGCAAATAAATGATGCCCTTTTTCTTTAGAATATTCTCTATTTCTGGTGATGCAAGCTGGTTATTCTCTCCACCAATAATATATTTAATCTGCAATTTAGATAAGATTTCTTCGTTCACCGTGCCACCGAGTGCACAAGGACAAAATACATCAGCCTCAATATTATCAATTTCATTAAAGTTTATTGGTACAGCAGCAAATTCTTTAACGGCTCTATTTACAAGATCTTCAAGATGATCATTTACGTACAGTTTACATCCTTCTTGGTGCAGATATTGACAGAGGTTATATCCAACGTTACCAAGGCCTTGGACTATGACTTTTACGCCTTTTAAGTTTGTCAGATGCTTGTAATGTTTGAATGTGGCTTTAATTGCTTGGCAGACCCCGTAAGATGTTGCAGGGATTTGTTTTTCATTACAGTAAACACCCTTTGCATATTGCGTGAACTTCCGCATGTAATACATATCTTGCACAGAGGTTCCAACATCATCTGTTGTTAAATATTGTCCATTCAATTTATTTAAAAGTTTGGCTAATACTTCGAAGATTTCATTTCGACTCGAGCTATTATTCTGAAAAATAACAGTTTTTCCACCGCCAAAAGGTAAATCCATAATAGCATTTTTATAAGTCATTGCTGCAGACAGCCGGAGGGCGTCTTTAAAACCGGATTGAAAATTCGGGTAATTATAAAGTCTACACCCACCTAAGGCGGGCCCTCTAAGCGTACTGTGTATGGCCACGATTCCTTCGACCGCTGGGGACTGGTTTGCGAAAATAATTACTTTTTCAAATCCTTTTATAGTATCTATTTCGTATATACTTAGGTTTTCTTTAGTCATTTGCTTTAATAATGGCAAGAGTGTCGTGTATGTTAGCAAATGTTCTATATTATTGTCTAGTTCAAACCAATGTTATGTTACTTAACATAATAAATTGTGCGGACACTTTGAATGTATTAATTCTTGCCTTACACCGCAGTCCAGCCTTATACTCTTTACAAATGATGATCGCTATATACTAAAAATAGATTCTGGAAAATAATATGATTCGCGATTTGCTGAGCAAACATAATTGCCTTACCATTTCTGAGTTCAAAACAAAATTTCGCACCCAAAAAACTCCGGATATTGTATCTAACTCAATCGATTTGGATGCACTCAATAAATGGGATGTCCAATACTTCAAGGATAAATACCCTGATAAAAATGTAGTTGTGGATTTTTATTCTGCGCTAGAAAAACAAGAATGGGGAAAGCTACAACTGATGTTACCAGATGCATTAAATTTAATCTGTAATAACACCGATCAAACTAAAAAACATTATTTAATGCAAAAGTCTATAGTAGAGGAATTCCCAGAGCTTTTAGCTGATATTAGTCTTCCAATCTATGTAAATCAAAATGTCAAACATGTAACAAATTTATGGATTGGAGAATCTGGAATAATTAGCCAACCACATTATGATTGTTCTGACAATTTTTTGACTCAAATTCTTGGCAGGAAACGCGTAAGATTATTCTCTCCATCGGACAGTAAAAATATGTATCCTCATGCTATAGACGACGATATGTTAGGAGATATTTCTGCTGCACATATTAGTAGAATTGATGATACCGATTTAGTAAATTTTGACCATTTTCCGAAATTTAAGCAAGCTAATTGTTTTGAAGGTATAATCTATCCTGGTGATATATTATTTATCCCAGCTGGTTGGTGGCATGAGGTTAAGTCATTAGATATGTCTATCTCAGTAAATTTCTGGCAGAAGATGAAATTGTTTGATCTGTCCGACTCGCAAGCAACAGATTGGATTTGCAGTGTGTTTTTTTACTTTGCTAGCAACAATTTCCACGAAACAGTGAATAAATATTTTGATTTTTCTGATTTTGGCAATGATGTTGAAATTGCCAAAGTATCTATGTCGAAAAATCTGCGTTGCATTGCTGCTGTTTTTTTATTAAATTTTTTAAACAAAATTCGTGATGTTCATGATGGACATGAAAGCATAGCAAATCAAGAAGAAATTTCCGAGTGGATAAGTTATCTAGCACTTGCCAAACTGGCTGACAATGATTCGCTTGATGAAGCTAGGTTGCTTGAAATAATACACAAACTAAAAGTTCCAGAGTTGATTTGACAGAGGGTGTTTCATGATTGTATTGCGGGTTTTGATATTATGGGTGTTTATTTGTTGTGCAGCAAGCGCGGAAATTCGTCAAACTAACGATTTGCATTTAATTAAACAAGAAATCTTAGCTTCCTCAAAGGAT
>CAYPGU010000041.1:0-12567 GCA_964409995.1 uncultured Legionellaceae bacterium
GGCAATAATTCACTAATGTATGCAGGGGCTAATATTCTCAATCAGTTGTTCCCAGATAAGAAATTAAGGTCCTGTGCCAAAGGGACAGTTTTACCATTGCAAGCAAATTGCAGTATTAATCAAGCTTGGGTCGAAGTTCGAGAGACAACCTGTGCAGTGGATCCTCAGTGTAATCGCGGCACTAAAGATACTAACCGAATTCTTGGTTTTGAAATATTTCATAGATATGCCGGGCCTAACTTCTTGCTGCGCTTTTCCAATGCACTTGAGGACGGCTATTTAAAAACCAGACCTGCAACACCTATGACTTGTGCCAAACCAACCAAGAGTCCGACTAAGCCGACAAGAAGCCCGGTCACACTAAGCCCAACTAAGAAACAGACCTCTCCAAGAGTTGCGCTAGCTTAGTTTCAAGCCCCATATAATCCTGGCGGCTTTGGTGATGAAGATTTCTTTAAATCTTCTTCGTTCAAAGCCGCCAGGGCTAATAAACTATCCCGATTAATATTTAAAGTCCAATTTACAATCCCGGCTGCTTTTTCTTCAGGTGTTTGCCTGCTACTTGGGCGCGCTACGACACCAGGCTGTTTGTCGGGAGGGAGTAAATCGCGGATCGCTGTTTCCAATTCTTTTAATTCTGCTTCCGATTTTTTTTGTGCATATGAAGTTGAAAAATTATCCAATCTAATCAACCATGACTTTGCCACATCACCCAAGTCGCTAAATTCAGGTATAGTAATATTTCTGCCAATATATTCGACTGCATCACGTATAATTTGTTTAGCTACAACATATTCGCGTAAACCCATGGCATCAATAGCTTGCTCTATATATGCAACATTACCTTGTGCTGGTTTTGGAACTTGTATTCCTTTACACGCTATGCCACGTTCTTTTAATATTTTTTCTAATTCATCAATCTTTTTTATATTATTTGAATCATCGTCTATTAATACAATAGCACCAATTGTATTGGTAGTTTGTGCTTTAAACAAAGCTTTAGCAATATGATTATTTTTACCGTGTTCAGCTTGTTGATTTTGGTCCGGAAATGCAGTTTCAGTTATAATTTTAGCCATGTACACTGGTGGCAATTTTAGATATTCTAAAGCAGTCTGTATAGCGGCAGGGAATTTGGTAAAAGAACATATAGCTACCTCATCACCATGGCCTATTGAATTAATTATTAGAGAACGTAGTTGATCGTAATTATTAATCCTCAACGAACCGTCCTCTAATCCTTTACGGATAAATTCTCCTGTAGCAGTGTTTAATTCCGCATCGGATATCTGGCTAGGATTTTTGCCCAATTCTGTGGCTAATTTGCTACGAAGCTCCCACTCGATTAATCTAAAAGTATGAGGGGTGATGATAGTCTCATCAAAATCTATTACTAATAGCTTTGGCATTTACTGCTCTTCCTTTTAAGGCGGATACATATAATTATAGAATTTATTCCTTGGTTTTTATGGTAAAGGTTATATATATTCACAGCTACGATTCGTCATCCTCTGAATTTGCAATCACATCCGAATGGGTAATATCGTTCGGATCCACTGGTTGGTCTGGAATCGCATACGTCCCATCCGCCCAAGCACCTAAGTCGATTAATTTACAGCGTTCGCTACAAAATGGGCGCCAAGTGTTTTTTTCTACCCATACTACTTGGGTTTTACAAGTCGGACATTCTACCGTCAACATTTTCTAACCTTAAAATCTTATAATTGCTAAATGGTCGGCTTAGAGGTGCAGGATTTCAGCTCTAGGCCGTTAATACTATGAATGGTAGAAGTGTATCTGATACTTGATTGGAAGGAAAATGCGTCTAGCCGAGTGGATTATAGAGAAAGTCAGCGCGTGGTTACTCAAAGAGTCGCCACCCAAACGCACGCATCTGAGCGATTATAACCGCGTAGCGCTGGAAATTCAGCCTGCGGATATATTATTGGTTGAAGGGCGCAGCCGCGCCAGTTTAATCATCAAGCACGTCACGCAAAGTCCATGGTCGCACGCTGCTTTGTATATTGGTCGGGCAGCTGAAATCACGGACCCAGAATCAAGGCGCATCATTCAGCGTTTAAGCACCTATCCAGCTGATACGCAATTACTAATCGAATCTGAAATCGGGATGGGTACAATTATTTCGCCGCTGGAGCGCTATCGTTTAGACCATGTGCGCATTTTACGGCCCCGTGGTTTAAACAAAAATGCCATTCCAAAAGTAATTAGTTTTGCGATTACGCGAATCGGGCGCCGTTATGACATTCGGCATTTACTGGATTTAGCGCGCTTTATTTTTCCGTGGGGATTGTTCCCACGCCGCTGGCGTTCAACATTATTCCAACATAACGCCTTGCAGCCAACCAAGGATATTTGTTCCACCATGATTGCGAATGCATTCCACTCAGTAAATTATCCAATTTTACCAGTAATTCGTACCAATGATGCCAAACAAATTGAACTAATCGAACGTAATGCAAATTTATATACACCAAGTGATTTCGATTATTCACCCTTTTTCGATATCATCAAATACCCAATTCTACCACTTGATGCGCAAGGCGAATATAAAAATCTGAATTGGAAGTTTGGTGAGGTTAGTGATGATGATGGCAATCTCATGAAAGATAATGAAGAAGGGTTTGAGGAATAATATTACTATTCTCTTAAGACTTTCTCTATGGATAAATCATCCGCCTTTGCTCGATCGGATATAGCGTCAGCAGTGTTACCAGTTTTTTCGTATATTAATGAACGTAACATATATGCTTTAGAACTTTTGGGATCATTCTCTATTACAAAAGTAACATCCTTCAATGCCGCAGCAAAATCTTGCAACGTCGCTTCAACTACCGCACGGCGATAATAAGACTCTAGCAAACGTGCTTGAATTATCTTCGGATCACTTTCATAAGATTTATCAGCCTGCTTGCCGTTATTGCTAATTGCTAAATCGTATTGCTCTTTGGCTTCGACAAATTTCTTTTGTCTTTCATACAGTGTACCAAGATTGTAGTATGCAGGGTCATAGCCAGGATCAGCTGCAATTGCAGCTTGATAATCCTGCATGGCTTTATCATATTGCTTGAGCTCAACATATAACAAACCACGCGCATTTAGAATCCGTGGATCATTAGGTAACAGCTCCAAGGCCTTAGTGTAATCCGCTATAGCCTCATTCGTCATCCCACTCTCTGCGGAAGCCAGGGCACGGTTGTAATAGGTAAATGGTGCATCTGGTTTGATGTTGATAGCCCTTGAATAATCTTGAATAGCCATTCGATACTGTTGCATCTTTTGGTAAATCAGACCACGTTTGTAATAATACAAACCATCAGTATCCTTGCCAGCATCAATTTCAGCAGTATAGAAATTAATTAAATCTTGATCACCTGAGTCTATAGCTGTTTCTGCATTAATATCTGATTCCTGTTCGGATGGTTTCTTTTCTATTACAGGTGGAGCAGTAAAGGATTGAGTAGGCGATGGAGCCGAACAAGACTGATACATACTAATAATTATGATTACCAGTATGCCAGCAGCTATATAAATTAAGAGTTTTTTCTTATCCATATAGTAAAGTTATATCAGATGCTATATGACGTCAAACTTGCGATGAATGTTTGGGAGAGGTTAAATTGCGCAATTCACTGCGACATAATTTGCCACTACAAACCAAAAACATTTCTAGAGCAAATGCTAATGCACGCTGTTTGTACTTAAAGCTTATACAAAATTTACGTTCGAACTTGGTGGGGGTCATAATGTGATCAACAAACACATTATACTCCTCGGCAAATTTAGCTACTAGCCAACGAGCATTCTGGATGGGTGACGATGTGTATATAATCTCTCCATAGTCTATCGCCATTTGCCCATTATGAGTATGTAACGCATATTCCTTTTGCGTTGCATTATAATAACTTAACCATTTTGTTTGCATATTTCTAGACTATCACATCATTGCTAATCTTGCCATGACACTGCTTATATTTACGCCCTGACCCACACGGACACGGGTCATTTCGCCCTACTTTTGGCTGCTGGCGTACAAAAGGCTGCTCATGCTGCTGTTCAGAAAGTTGTGTCTGCTGCTCTGCCGGCGTAACCAAACTTTGCGCTGACTCATGTTGGAACTGCAAGTCAACCGAATCTTTGCGCATGGTTTCATCGATCGCTGCGACATCGGTTTGTGCTTGGACTTCAATCTTCGATAAAATTGAAATTACTTCACGCTTAATGCTTTCCAACATTGCGGTAAATAACGTAAATGCTTCGCGTTTATACTCTTGCTTTGGATCTTTCTGCGCATAACCACGCAAATGAATACTTTGGCGTACATAGTCCATAGTTGCCAAATGTTCTTTCCAAAAATTATCCAAAACATTCAACATTACTGCTTTTTCTAAGTGACGCATATTTGCAACGCCAGCGCGACTTTCTTTGGCGGTATAACTTTCTCTAAAATGTTTGATGATACGCTCAGATAACACTTCGGTATGTAAATTTTTATCAGCATCTAACCAATCACGAATTGGTAAACGCTGCCCAAATTCATCAGCTAAACATTGTTCTAAACCAGCCACATCCCACTGCTCTTCTAAACTTTGTGGCGGAATAAATTGTGCAACTAAATCTTGCAACACGTTCTGCATCATATCCTGCACAGTATCAGAAACATCGTCAGTTTCCATTAACTCGTTACGTTGTTGATAAATAACGCGCCGTTGATCATTAGCCACATTATCGAAATCTAATAATTGCTTACGCACATCAAAGTTATAACCTTCCACCTTGCGCTGCGCATTTTCTACTGCACGTGAAACTATTGGAGCTGCAATAGCCTCGCCTTTGTTCATACCTAATTTATTTAGGAACGAGGATAAAGTATCAGAAATAAAAATTCGCATTAGATTGTCGCGAATAGATAAATAGAATCTGGTACTACCTGGATCACCTTGCCGACCTGAACGACCACGTAATTGATTGTCGATTCGTCTCGATTCATGACGCTCGGTGCCTACAATATGCAAACCACCTGCCGCAATAACTTGATCATGACGCTTCTGCCATTCAGCTTTTAATTTGTCTAAATCTAATGATTCATCAGGCCCTAAAGCCGCTTTGCGCTTAGCAATTTCTGCTTCAAGATTACCGCCAAGTACTATATCTGTACCGCGTCCAGCCATATTAGTGGCAATAGTTACTGCCCCTGGACGACCAGCCTCAGCCACAATCTCTGCTTCTTTTTCGTGAAATTTAGCATTTAACACTTGATGTGGAATGTTATGTTTCTTCAAAATATTAGATAAGAATTCTGAGGTTTCGATTGAAATCGTACCAACTAGGACTGGTTGCTGACGCTTAACACAGTCTTTAATATCTTCGATAATTGAATCAAACTTTTCTTCTTGCGTTAGATAAATTAAATCAACTTTATCATCGCGTTGATTGCCACGATTGGTTGGAATAACCACCACTTCTAAACCATAAATTTGCTGAAATTCATAGGCTTCTGTATCAGCCGTACCGGTCATACCAGCTAATTTGTCATACAAGCGGAAATAATTCTGAAACGTTATTGAAGCCAGCGTCTGATTCTCACTCTGAATTGTTACACCTTCTTTGGCTTCTATCGCTTGATGCAAACCTTCCGACCAACGTCTGCCAGGCATAGTACGGCCTGTGTGTTCATCAACAATTACTACTTCATTATTCTTTACAATATATTCAACATCGCGCTTGAACAAGCTATGGGCACGTAATGCGGCATAAATATGATGCATTAACATGATATTCTGCACATCATATAAACTGCCGTTTTGCAACAAACCAGCTTCAGCTAATAATTCTTCTACCTTTTGATGCCCATCTTCAGTTAAAAAAGCTTGCTTGCTTTTTTCATCCAATGAATAATCACCCGGACCATCTTTTTCGGCTTGCAAAGTTAATTTGGGGATAATTTTGTTTATTTTAATATATAAGTCAGAGCTGTCTTGATCCGCACCCGAGATAATTAACGGCGTACGCGCTTCGTCAATTAAAATAGAATCAACTTCGTCCACTATTGCGAAAGAAAGTTTGCCTTGCATGCGTTCTTGCGGAGCAAATGCCATGTTATCACGCAGATAATCAAAGCCAAATTCGTTATTAGTGCCATAAATAATATCTGATGCATAAGCGGCTTGTTTTTCTTCGGTATTCAGTCCGTGTACAACTACGCCCACGCTTAAACCTAAAGCAGTGTAAATTGGTGACATCCAATGCGCATCACGTCGCGCAAGGTAATCATTCACCGTTACAATATGTACACCGTGCCCAGTTAAAGCATTTAAACATGCGGGTAAGGTTGCAACTAAAGTTTTACCTTCCCCGGTGCGCATCTCAGCAATTTTACCGTTAAATAATGCCAAACCACCAATCAACTGCACATCAAAATGACGCATCCCCATGGTGCGCTTTGACACTTCGCGCGTCAGAGCAAAGCTCTCAGGTAATAAATCATTTAGACTTTCACCGCTGGCATGACGATGTTTTAACTCTACATTATATTCGCGCAACTGTTCATCGCTCATGGCGACAAATTTCGGCTCAAGCGAATTGATAATAACGACAACTTTTCTGTATTGTTTTAGTAAGCGTTCGTTGCGACTACCAAAAATTTTTTGAATTAAACTGGAACCCATTTTTTATGCTATCCTAACTGTTACTATGCAAGTTAAAAATCAATCGCTCTCAAATGTATTACAAACTGCTCCAACGTTACGCACCTTCGTGACTAAATTGGAGCAATTAGCACAAATAAATTTTGCTATCGCCAACCATTTACAAGCCAGCATGGCTAACCATTGTAAGGTAGCCAATCTACGCGATGGAGCTCTGGTCTTATCTACCAGCAGCCCGGCTTGGCATCACAAACTTCGATTCTCCAGCATGGAGATTTTAAGCCTGTTGCGCCGCGATCCACGCTGGAGCGGACTAAAGTCTATTGAAGTTCGAGTTGACTATTTACCCAATATAGAAAGTCAAGCATCAAACATTCAACAGCCTAAAACTAAACCAATCTCCGCTGCTAATCGCCTGCTCATTCAGCAGACAGCATCTCATCTAACTAATCACAAATTAGCTGAGGCTTTAAGGAAGTTAGCACACCACGATTAATAAGTACATACCGAGCATTAACCACCGGTCGCTACCATTAATGGGTGTTGATAAGCTATAGGAGCCTCGTCCTGTGAAAAAGTCACTTCTTCCCAAGCGTCTGCATCTTCTAACAATGCGCGCAGCAAGGTGTTATTCAGAGCATGCCCCGATTTAAAACCAGAAAATGCACCAATTAAACTTCTACCTAACAAGGATAAATCGCCAACCGCATCTAGAATTTTATGCTTAACAAATTCATCTTTGTAACGCAAACCATCCTCATTCATGACTCTAAATTCATCTAATACAACCGCGTTATCTAAACTACCGCCTAAAGCCAAATTATTCGCGCGCAGCCACTCATAATCCGCCATGAAGCCAAACGTTCTAGCGCGCGACACTTCCTTCACATAGGAAGTACTCGAGAAATCTAAAGTCGCGTACTGGCTCGAATTTTTCAATACCGGGTGCTGAAAATCTAATTCTAAGGAAACTTTAAAGCCTTCAAAAGGCTCTAGAACCGCCCACTTATCACCGTCTTCGACCCGCACATATTTTTTAATTCGAATAAATTTTTTTGGTGCATCCTGCTCTTTAATGCCAGCTGACTGTAATAGAAATACAAAGGGGCTGGCGCTACCATCCATAATCGGTACTTCAGGGGCAGTAACCTCTACGATTGCATTATCTATTCCCAAGCCAGCCATTGCAGAGAGCAAATGCTCAACTGTAGATACTTGCTCATTTCCAAAGCCCAAAGAAGTGGATAAACGCGTATCGCCAACGTTTTCGGCGCTCGCTAGCCACTCAACCACTGGATTTAAATCAACACGGCGGAACACTATCCCACTATCTACAGGTGCTGGCTTTAAGGTTAGGTAAACTTTTTCGCCGGTATGCAAGCCCACCCCCATAGCACGAATGTCGTGCCGTAGGGTACGCTGCTTAATATATTGCTTATTATTCATTACTCTTACTAATCCGATTGTCGACGCAAAAATGCTGGAATATCTAAATAGTCCATATTCTGCTCACTTACCTCGGAGTTTTCAAGTTTATTATTACTTTGATTACGAACTAACACAGTTTTGTCGAACCTTGAGCTGAGGCTGTCACGGATTTCGCTGCGGCGATCAACACCCCTGGAACCAAGCAATTCTTTACGCGTCGAGGAGCCGGTGGACGAACCTGTGCTAGGAATTGCCTTACCCAAACCAGTTGCAACTAGAGTTACACGTAATTCATCTGTCATATCCGGATCAATTACAGTACCAACGATTACAGTTGCATCATCAGAGGTAAACTCTTTGATTAATTCACCGACTTCTTCGAATTCAGAAATAGTTAAATTCATACCAGCAGTAATATTTACCAAAACACCTTTGGCGCCAGATAGATTAATATCATCTAACAATGGGCTAGAAATTGCGGCTTCAGCAGCAGCACGTGCACGATTTTCACCACGTGCTTTACCAGTCCCCATCATTGAAACGCCCATTTGCGACATTACAGTGCGCACGTCAGCAAAGTCGACGTTAATCAAACCAGGCCGAGTAATTAATTCTGCAATACCTTGCACTGCACCGAGCAAAACATTGTTTGCAGCTTTGAATGCATCTAATAAAGAAACATCTTTACCTAGCACACGCAATAATTTTTCATTTGGAATTGTAATCAAAGAATCAACAGCTTGACTGAGATTTTCAATACCTTTTTCTGCTACTGCATGGCGCTTTTTGCCTTCGAATGGAAATGGTTTCGTAACCACAGCAACAGTTAAAATACCTAATTCTTTAGCAACTTCAGCTACAATTGGAGCAGCACCTGTACCAGTACCACCACCCATACCGGCAGTAATAAATACAATGTCGGCACCTTCTAATACGTCATGAATTCGTTCGCGATCTTCAAGCGCGCTTTGACGGCCGATTTCTGGATTTGCTCCAGCACCCAAACCTTTGGTAACACCAGTGCCTAATTGCAAAATAGAACGCACGGAGGAATTTTTTAATGCTTGAGCATCAGTATTGGCCATAATGAATTCGACGCCTTCGATATTCGCTTGCGCCATGTATTCAACAGCATTACCACCACCACCACCAACACCAATTACTTTGATGACCGCATTTTCTGGAAAGTTATCCACCAATTCAAACATTATTTTCCCCTCTGCCTATTCTACTGTTTCGTAATACTCTAAGTAACGAGTATTAGAAATTTCCTTGGAACCAATTCTTAACTCGCACTAATACATTACTTAGATTTTCCTTTACACTAACTCTGTTTTGCGGCTCACTAGATACTAAACCTTGCATTTGTTGGCCATATAATAACAAACCAACACTCGAAGAGTAACCAGGATTTGTATTAACTTCTGGTATGCCCACAGTATAGCGCGGAACGCCTAAACGAACGTGCGTTTGGAATATATACTCTGCTAACTCTAACACCCCTGGCATCTGCGCACTAGCACCAGTTAAAACAATCCCCGCACTTAGTAAACCATCCCAACCAGATTGTTGCAATTGTTCTAAGACTAAGCCAAACAATTCTTCATACCGCGGCTCAATAACCTGCGCCAAATCCAATTGGCAAATTTGCTGTTCAGTTTTTTGACCTACATTTGGCAAATTGAAATATTGTGTCTTGTCGGCTAATTCTTTGAATGCACAACCATGGGTAATTTTCAGAGTCTCAGCATTATGATGTGGGGTTCTAAATACAACCGCCAAATCATTAGTGACTTGATCACCAGCAACAGGAATAACTGCTGTATGGCGAATCGCACCGTCTGAATAGACTGCAATATCAGTAGTGCCGCCACCGATATCAATCATGCATACACCTAGTTGCTTTTCATCTTCACTCAGAACAGCGTAGCTAGAAGCCAGCGGCTGTAGAATAATATCTTGCACTTCGACACCGCAACGGCGGATACAGTTAACAATATTCTGCGCGGCAGCTACCGAGCCTGTAACTAGATGAATTTTTGCCTCTAACCGCATCCCTGACATACCAATAGGGTCAATTATGCCTTCCTGCAAATCAACTTTATATTCTTGCGGCAACACATGCAGAATTTTTTGTTCTGGCGGCAAAGCTACTGACTTCGCAGCTTCTAAAACCCGCGCCACATCTTCCTCGGTGACTTCACCAGTTTTAAGCGCTACAAAGCCATGCGAATTAACACTATAAATGTGCGCGCCAGATATCCCAGTGTATACTGAGTTAATTTGGCAACCTGCCATCATTTCAGCTTCTTCAATTGCTCTCTGTACGGATTGTACAGTCGCATCAATATTCACCACCTGGCCTTTCTTCATCCCTCGCGAAGGATGAGTACCGATACCAATAATTTCCAATTGGCCATCTGGCAGACATTCCGCCACCATAGCCACAATCTTTGAGGTGCCTATATCAAGCGCAACTATTAAATTATTATCCTTTGTTTTCAAGTCCCCTCTCCTACTACTTACTGGCTAAGTATTGCTAATCCGTTAGTATAACGTAGATCAACTACTTTGACTTTATCGTCCATCACACCAGATTTGCTATCCCCATACGCCAAAACAAAACGCGTTAATCTTTCTTCTAGCTCTACTTGGCCCAAAATTATTGTGATCCCATTATCTAGCATAGCGCGCCAACCGTGATCTGGCATAATTTCAAGTTTTTTTACTGATAATCCTAAAGGTTTTAACTTTGATAAAATCAATAAATATGTATCCAGCATCGCTGCAACTTGGCTTTCCTCGCCATAAAACTCAGGCAATTCACCTTTGATCAACTGTGGATCGCTCGGAAAAAATAATTTGCCCTCAGTATCGATTACACCTTTTTTTTCCCAAATGGCCAATGGTTTTCGTTCCTGGATCCTGATCTGTACAGAGTCCGGCCAATTGCGCTGTACATAAACACTAGCGACCCATGGGACTTGCATGAGTTTGTCACAAATCGTCTGCACATTTAAAGCAAAAAAGCCGCGCTTGACCTCATCTGTCACAGCGGCCTTGATTAGCTCTGGATTTACATTATGTAACGGTTCGATCAGACTAACTCTTTGGATAGGTATAAAACCAAGTTGCTTAACCAAGCGCAGGGCTAACCCTAAACTTATGAATACAACCATCCCTATTAAAAAGAAAGCAATTGTTTTGAGCTTAAGCGCTCGCCCCTTTCGCATAATCAACCTTACTAGCAATGCCAACAGTTAAGGATAAAATTTCTAAAACTAATTCATCAAACGATAAACCAGCTACCTTTGCTGCTTTAGGCACTAAGCTATGCGAAGTCATTCCTGGTACAGTATTTACTTCTAATAGCCAAAAATCGCCATTCAAATCGCGAATCAAATCAACCCGCCCCCAACCAGTGGCTCCAACTGCGGCAAACGCTGCATATGACAACTTTTGCACATTTTCTTCTTCAGCGGCAGTTAAAAGACTGGGGCAAATATATTGAGTGTCTTCGGCAATATATTTGGCATTATAATCATAAAAGCTTTCGGCTGCAGAGATTTGAATTGATGGTAAAGCCTGCGTACCTAAAATTCCAACTGTGTATTCATCACCAATAATCCATGGCTCGATCATTACCGCGCCATATTTTGCAGCCAAATTGCATGCCTTGTCAAAATCTGTTGCTGAATTGACTCGAGTCACCCCGACACTAGATCCTTCAAACACAGGTTTTACGGCTAATGGTAAACCAAATAATTTCACATAATCATCAATACCAGTGCCTGGCTCCCACATAGAAAACGGCGGTGTAGCCAAACCGATGGATTGCCAAACACGTTTGCAACGTGCCTTATCCATACACAAAGCAGAACCTAACACTCCACTGCCGGTATATGGAATATTTAGATGATCAAGTAATCCTTGAATCGTGCCGTCCTCGCCGCCGCGACCATGCAAAGCAATAAAAGCGCGCGCGAAGTTGCCTTCTTGCAAACGACTAATAAAATTCTGTTGCGTATCGACTAACTCTGCATCTATCCCTTTGCGTTGCAGAGCATCAAACACGGCCTGACCCGTTTGTAATGAAACATCGCGCTCAGCGGAATTACCACCATATAGTACTGCAACTTTTCCAAACATATTTTCTCTTCCTCTTTGTCATCCCCGAAAGCGCGTAGCGCTTATCGGGGATCTAGATCCCGGCTCATCGCACTTACTACCTAAGTGCTTGGCCGGGATGACGTTTCTGTTCCTTTACTTATCAGCCAATAAACTTAACTTCTGGGTGGAGCTCTACACCATGATCTTGCCATACTTGCTGTTGAATGTCGTGGATTAAAGTCTCGACATCCAAGGCAGTCGCTCCGCCGAGGTTAATTATAAAGTTGGCATGCTTAGTTGATACTTAGGAATTTCCAACCCTCTTACCTTTAAGTTTAGAAGCTTCAATCAATTCTGCAGCATA
>CAYPGU010000042.1:0-12464 GCA_964409995.1 uncultured Legionellaceae bacterium
CTGAAGCATTAAAGCGCGCTCAGACTCAAGCTGAAGAAATTGTAGCTTCGTTAAAAAATGGCGCTGACTTTGGCAAAACCGCAATGTCTAAATCTTCCGGACGCCAGGCTTTACATGGTGGTGATCTCGGCTGGCGTGCTGCAGGCGAACTACCAACCTTATTTGTAAATTATGTACCAACCATGCAAGTTGGCGATATTGTTGGACCAATTCGCAGCGCCGGTGGTTTCCACATTATTAAATTACAGGATAAACGTACCAGCAACGATGATTCACGTACTGAGACGCATGTACGACATATTTTAATTGTGCCGGATCACACCATTTCCAGCGAAGAAGCTGCAACTCAATTAGCCTTGATCCGCAAAAAAATTGTTACTGGTGAAGATTTTGCTAAATTAGCGCAACAAAAATCGCATGATACTCGTTCGGCGCCTAAAGGTGGTGATATGGGCTGGGTAAATGAAAAAGCAGTCTTGCCAGGCTTCTATCAAGTAATGAGCAAATTACGTAATAATGAAATCAGCGAGCCATTCCAAACTGAAGAAGGTTGGAATTTGATCCAAGTTTTAAATCGTCGCACCCAGCGTGATTCTAACGAAGCAGCTTGGAATAGAGCTGTAGAAGTATTAACCGCGCGTAAAACTAACGAAGCACTGGAAGCTTGGACGAAACGGATTCGTGATGAAGCGCGCGTTGAAATCTTCTTGCCTAATGCCAACAGCAAGAAGACCGGTTAATGGCGCATACACCACGCAAACGATTTGGACAGAACTTCCTGATCGACACCTTTGTGATCAGCAATATTATTGATGCAATCAATCCTCAACCAGGGCAACATGTAGTAGAAATTGGCCCTGGTTTAGGCGCCTTAACTATCCCCTTAGTAAAAAGCGCTGCTATAGTCGACGCGATTGAATTGGATCGGGACTTGGCGCAATCTTTGCAAATTAAATTTGCCGCGCACAAAAATTTTCGCCTCCACAGCGCAGATATTTTAGAATTTGAATTAGAAGATTTATATAAAAAATATCAACAAAAGCTGCGCTTGGTAGGAAACCTGCCGTACAACATTTCCACTCCATTAATGTTTAAATTATTCGATAACTTGCGCATCGTACATGATATGTTTTTTATGCTGCAGCGCGAAGTTGGCTTACGCCTTACAGCGCAACCAAATTCTAAAGAATATGGCCGCATGACTGTAATGGCGCAATATTTTTGTGACATACAAATTGTCATTGAAGTTCCACCCACGGCCTTTGATCCTGCACCCAAGGTTGAATCTTGCGTATTACAATTCATCCCGCATGATACACCACGACATAAAGCAAACGACCCAGCCATGTTGCACCAAGTAGTGGCAGCTGCATTTAATCATCGGCGTAAGACAATTACGAATTCATTAAAAGATCTAATCACGGCAGCAGAATTGGATGAATTGGGCATAGATCCCATGTTGCGCGCGGAAAATCTCAGTGTATTTGACTATGTGCAGATCTCTAACTATATATCAAGTATATAGCTCCCCGATAACTGCTGCGCAGTTTCGGGGATGACAAGGAAAATAAATGGCAACTTATGCAATAGGTGATGTACATGCCTGTTACGATCAACTGCAACAACTACTCGACAAGATAAAATTTGATCCTGTCCAAGATACTTTATGGTTTACCGGTGATTTAATTAACGGTGGCCCCAACCCTGTAGAAACTTTAAGATTTGTTAAGTCATTAGGCGAGAAACACATCACGGTGTTGGGTAATCATGATTTGTTTTTTCTTGGTATAGCCGGTGGTGAAATAGATAACACTTTTGATCGCGGTGTTGGATTCCAACCAATTTTGACTGCACCAGACTTTGTAGAATTAACTGATTGGATCCGCATGCAACGCCTTGTGCATTACGATGCCAATTTTGATACTCTGCTTGTACATGCTGGTGTTTTACCAACCTGGGATCTACCACAAATTTTAAGCTATGCGGAAGAGGTAACAACACGCTTAAGACATTCAACCTGGCTAGAATTTTTCCGCAATATCGAAGGCAATAATCCGGATACTTGGGATGAAAATCTACAAGATTGGGCAAGGATTCGGTTTTTGGTTAATTGCTTTACCCGCATGCGCTTTTGCACCGCCGACGGAAAATTAGATTTGAAAGCTAAGGGCTCTATTGAACAGGCTCCCGCTGGATATTACCCTTGGTTTCAAGTACCAAATCGCAAAACAATTAATACCACCATATTATTTGGACATTGGGCAGCGTTGCGTGGGATTCGCGATGTAACGAATCAAGATAATGTAATTGGTTTGGATACCGGTTGCATGTGGCATGGCAGTTTGACTGCGATGCGATTGGATGATAAGCAGTTTTTTAGTGTTGAAAATCCAATATAGTCTTTCTCGCCAGACATTTCGAACTAAAACAGCTTGCAAATCCTAATCCAAATATCTATAATGCCTGTATTATCGTTAATTTGGGCATTCAAGTGCCCGTAATTATTAAAATTGGGGCGTTATGTATATACATCAATATTTATTAGAAGAGCTAAATACTATAGCTAGACCAGGCAAAGTTACTATTATTTATGGCCCTCGGCGCATCGGAAAGACTACTTTATTAAAAAAATATCTTACCGATAAACAGAATTTTTTGTTGGTAAATGGCGATGACCGTTTTGTACAGAATGAATTGTCATCGCAATCGATTCAGCAACTGAAATTATATATTGGCACCCATACATTGCTGGTCATTGATGAAGCTCAAAAGATTAATAATATAGGTTTGAATTTAAAATTATGTGTAGACAATTTTAAGGATTTAACAATTATAGCTACTGGATCAAGTTCGTTTGATCTTAATAAACATGTTGGTGAGCCATTAACTGGCAGAAAGAACGTGTTAAAAATGTTCCCTCTGTCACAAATAGAATTGGATGGTATAGAAGACATCGCCACGACAAAGGCAAATTTAGAATCGAGATTATTATATGGTAGTTATCCTGAGGTTGTTTTAGCCTCATCTAACGAATACAGACGCGAATACTTATTGGATTTAGTGAATTCCTATTTATGTAAAGATTTACTAGAAGTGGAAGGTATTAAAAAATCCAGAAAAATAATTGATTTATTACAATTGATAGCGCTACAGGTTGGTAAAGAAGTGTCTGAAAATGAACTTGCTACTCAACTAGGTATTAATAAAAAAACAGTTGCTAAATATTTGGATATATTGGAGCAATCTTTTGTTCTAATTAGGCTTAACGGATTTAGTAGAAATTTGCGCAAAGAAGTTACTAAGTCAGCAATGTATTATTTTTATGATACTGGAATAAGAAATGCAATAATAAACAATTTTAACTCTTTGCATACCAGGCTCGATGTAGGTGACTTATGGGAAAATTATTTGGTTATAGAACGGTTGAAGAAACAATCCTATAAGAAGTTATTTAAGCATAATTATTTCTGGCGTACTTATGATAAACAAGAAATAGATTGGATAGAGGACGGGGATGGAGTGTTAGAAGCTTATGAATTTAAATGGCGTAGGCAAAGGGTTAAGACTCCTGGAGCTTGGTTAGAAGCATATCCTGGAACTAAATTTTCTTTAATTAATCAAGAAAATTATCTTGAATTTATTACATAGTCAAACATACCTCATGACTGACTGCTTCGATTTGAAGTATAACATAACCTTAACTAGACGGTGTATAACCCGGAATCGCTGTCTTAATATAATTATCATCCGCATTACCAACCCCAGCAAAACCACGGAAGATAAACTGTAATCTAAAACCAGTATTATATTTACGTGGATCGTACAGATCTGTCATCCATGTTCTACTCCACAGAAAGCGCACGGCAGTACAACAGGTATGATATTCGAAGCCTGCTAATGTTTCTAGATTACGGCTATTACGCAAGTCATAACTATATTTACCCAAAACGCGCCATGGCGCTAACATTTGCCAAGCAGCGGATGCGCTTACTTGATTCAAAGTACTATTTTGCGTGCCATTTAAATTGTTGAGCGATGGATCGCGCACATAAGCGTAGCCAAAATTCACTACCTTGGATGGATCTGGACGATACTGTAATTGCAAAGATGCGTTTTCAGTTGCGCTTCTACCGCGCGTTAAATAGCCAGTTAAAGTATAAGCTGGGGCGATCCTCGCTTGCGCAATAAAAGCCAAAGGCGATAGATGTTGATTACTAATCTTAACACTATCGGTACCATTAATAATAAAGTTTTCGTCGCGTAAATAAACAATTTCACTTACGCCAACCATACCAATTTCTTCGCCATTATCATTACGGAAAAATTTACTAGCTAACCCTAAGCCAAATTGATTAGCTGGTGCGACCCGATCTAAGCCGGTATAAATATTATCGCGAAACGCTAGATTATAATCGAAGGTCATCGTGCCGGTGTCAAACTGCGGCAGATAGTTTTGGTTTTTGCTCGGCACATACAAATAATACAAACGTGGCTCTAAAGTTTGAATATACGATCTTTGTCTAAACTGCATGTTGCGTTCAAAAATCAAACCAGAGTCTACATCAAACATAGGAATAGTGCGGCTGGCGCTGAAAGGTCTGACACCATTAGCTACTTGTTGTGGAATTATATTTAAATCTGAATAATATAATAAATTTAATTGCGCGCGTGGCTTAATAAACCAGCCTGGTTCAATTTTTGAATAAAATATAGCTGGCCTAGCTTGCGAGCGATGACCATAACTCAGTTGCACATTATTATCTTTAATTAAGCGCGGTCTGAATTGATAATAAGTTGCATTAATTAAAAAATTGAAATTGTTTGGCAAATTAAATATTATCGAATTGAAATCAATCGCTGGTAATTTACTTAATTGCTCAGTACCACCGTCAGCCTGCACCGCATAGAAGGTTTTAAATCTTTCCAGTTGATATGAGATTCTGCCTATTTGACTGGAATATTGTAGCGCAGCCATTTGGCGTGCATATTCGGTTGAATATGTATTGGTTACATAATTAGAGCTCTCATTTCTGAAATCGTACAAATAGTCACCATCGCTTGCATCTGTATAATCTACAGTAAATAAAAATTGTTTATAAAAGCGACTGGTATTTTTTAATGCATAGCGATAACGAAAATCACTGGAACGTAAATCATTTTTACGCAATATGGTTTGAGTATTAGTAGAGTTTACAAAAGATGGATTGGCTAACCAGCCATCTCTTAAACTTGCGTAAGCACGATCTTCCGGCAGAAAATCAAAATTAGCAGTACCGCTACTCGTATGCGTCAAATAACGAAAAACATTATTAAATTTAAACGAACGCTGGCTCATATAGCTGGTAGTAATTGTGCTATCGTAATTTGGCGCCATATTCCAATAAAATGGAAAAATTACCGTCTTGCCGTTCAAAGATGAACTAGCAAATGAGGGTTGTAAAAACCCGGTCTGACGACGCTTATCAATTGGAAAATTTACATATGGCCAATAAAACACCGGTGTGTCTTTAACATACATGCGTGCATGCCATGCTTCACCACGGCCAGTTTCTTTATTAAATTTTGTTTCACTAGCTTTTAAATACCATGCATTGGAACCAGGCGCACAAGTTGTATACGTGGATTGGGTTAAGTACATTCTATCGCGCCCAAGCACAATTAATTGATCAGCTTGGCCAAGCGCATGGCGATCATAAATTCGATACACTGCATTATCAATTTTTTTATTATCTTCTTTGATATATGAAACAGCTTGAGTACCATCGACTCGCACCCCCGGGTGCATAATTTTAACATGTCCAGTTGCGGTGATAGTTTCAACATCACCGGAATTGGTGTCATGGGTAGCGGTAGCCTTGTCGGCAAATAAAACATTGTCGCCTTGTGAGGCGACCACATTGCCCTGAAAAGATGAACTGGTTTTAGCTATAAACTTAGCTTCGTCAGAAGTTACAGTTATAGGTTGTTTACCGTCTGACTCTATGTTAGAAAACGGATATTGTTTGTAATACCCATGACATAATTGATTAATAGTTTGGCTACAGCTATTACTTACAATCCAATCATCGAATTCCACTGGCGCAGGAGTTTCTGCGTTTATTGTTGTAGTGCATAATGCTAGCAAGAAAATTTTAGCAATAAGGCACAATTGTTGATATATTTTCATGATGCTAACCTTCGCATAACTCAGGGTAATTTTACAATATGACTTTGCGCCAAAATGAAATAAAAGCTTGGCTTAACACATGTTTACCAGGCATTGATCTAAGTGAACTACGCTATATTCAGTCCGATGCTAGTAGTAGGAAGTATTTACGCCTAACTACACCGCTGCAAAGCTATATTATAATGGACTCGCCGCCAGATCCTAAAATAGCTGACTTCATAAAGTTGGCTAGTATACTGCGACAACAAAATTTATCTGCTCCGAGCATACTCGCCGCCGATCTAGACGCTGGTTTAGTGTTAATGAATGATCTTGGCACTAATACTTATTTAGATGAATTAAAGAACACTTCTCAGCAACGCATCGACAGCCTCTATTTGGATGCTCTTGCAGCACTAATTAAGATGCAACTAATTCAACCTGCCAGTATCGACTATGCGCTACCGGTCATGAATCACGAGTATATCAGTGTTCGGCTTGGCATATTTAAAGAATGGTATTTGGCCAAGCACCTACAAATCGAATTAACCCCGTCTATCATCAATATGGTTGCTCAGCTTGAAGACTTGTTTGTCAAAGAATTCAGCGCGCAAGCCCAAGTGTTTACTCATGTAGATTATCATTCGCGCAATACTATTCCATTAGCGACAAATAATCCTGGCATCTTGGATTTCCAAGACGCAATGCTAGGGCCTTGCACTTATGATTTAGTATCATTATTCCAAGATGCATATATAGTCTGGCCACGCCCGCAAGTTGAGAGTTGGGTAAATGTCTACAAGGATATGGCGCTTGAGGCAGGAATTATCCAAGAACAAAGTAGTAGTTCATTACTGAGAAGTTTTGATTTGGTGGGGCTGCATCGACACATTAAAAATTTAGGGATCTTTGCCCGACTACATCATAGAGATCAGAAATCACACTATTTGAAGGACATACCTACATTGCTCCATTACATAATTGAGACCAGTGAAAAATATCCAGAACTTAATACCTTGCTTGGATTTGTAAAAAATCATATCTTAGAAGCCGTGCCCGCTCAGTAATAACGGTGGGTTGGGTGCGACCCAGCCCAAGTAAATGGAAATTAATAGACCAAGGAACAAGGCAACAGACAATCCAATCCGAATTGATAACGCTAACACGGTTCGACTGCTGCCATTACTTTTGAATAACAAATTGAACAAGCCGAAGCCTAAACTAAACAAAATTAGAAATAGAGTTGAGAGGATCACGATAGTAGCAATAAATGACGAGCCCATAATATGTCCAATGAAGATAAAACCGAATCAAAACTATTTAGCCTGAGCTTTGGACCTTGGCTATTTGAGCCAAAGCTTAAACTAAGCATAATATCCCTTCTGCTTATTTTAATTCTAGTATATTTAGGCGTTTGGCAACTGTTTCGGGCACATGAAAAAAAATATTTGTATCAACAATTGCAACAAAGAAGCACTGAACGACCGATTCAATTGAAAGTTTTACAGCAACCATCCTGGCTCACACATCGTTACACATCAGTATTAGTCGGTGGGGTTTTTTTAAATCAATACACTATTTTGATTGATAATCAAATTTACCAACATGAACCAGGTTACCGAGTACTTACTCCAGTACAAACGCCACATTTAGATAAATGGGTGTTAGTGGATCGGGGTTGGATTCCAATGGGTGCTGATCGCCAGCACTTACCAGAAATTGAACCGATTTTTGGTGTCAAAGATATTCGTGGCTTGATTAACACTATTCCATCGGGAATAGTACTAAAAGATGATCAAGTGCAGGATTTTCCAAAATGGCCTTTAGTACTACAAAAAGCAGATTATGATTTAATTAGCAAACAACTACATCATCCGGTTTATGATTTTGTTATTCAACTGCAATCAGATGATTTGATCCAATATAACATGCCACCTTTAGATTCTGGATTATCAAGCAATAAAAATATTGGCTATGCATTGCAATGGTTTACTTTCGCTTTATTGGCTTTTATTTATTATGTAATTGCAAGCAGCCGCAGGAGGTAAAATGTCTCGTTCTTGGCCGCTACGCTTCATGCTTCTGTTATTCATGGCACCTGCCTTGTTGGCAGTTATGGTATTAAGCAAACCTGATTTATTACACTCCAAATCTGTACAACATGGCACTTTTATGCAACACAAAGAGCATTTGGATAGTTCGCATGCTGTTTTTACGCCGCATAACTGGCATGTGTTTTATCTACAACCCGCTGCTTGCGATGCTGCATGCACAACTCAACAGCAAACCTTAAAGCAGCTGCATGTCGCTTTGGGTGCGGCAAAGTCGCGCGTTGTGGTCAAAAGCTTAGCAGCTACGGAACTAAACATCTCGGCCGAGGAGAGAAGTGTAATTATTGTAGACCCGCAGGGACGCTATGTTATGCAATACAGCAATCCAAATGATTTTAGTGGAATTCTCAAAGATTTACGAAGGTTATTAAAATATTCACATGTTTAAAGCAAAAAAACTTGAGCGATTAGTATTTATTACATTAGCGATTGCTTTGCTAGTGATTGTTCTTGGAGCTTACACACGGTTAAAAGATGCTGGCTTAGGCTGCCCAGATTGGCCTGGCTGTTATGGCCAGTTGCTTGCCCCAACCCATGATCAAAAAGCGTGGATCGAAATGATTCATCGTTACATTGCTGGGACTTTAGGTATTTTAATTTTAATTATTACCATCAGCAGCATTAAATTACATAAAGAATTGCCGCAAACCTGGATTTTGTGTTGTGCAATTTCAGCTCTGGTAGTTTTTCAGGCTTTACTTGGCATGTGGACTGTAACGATGCGTTTATACCCAATTGTTGTTATGGGGCATTTGCTGGGCGGTGCGGCTATTTGGGGATTATTAGTTTGGTTATACTTACGTTTAAAAATTTCCCCAGCAACTCATTTTAAAGCAAATAAATTGTTAAAGGTCTCGGCGATCTTAGCGTTACTATTATTGATTGTGCAAATCGCATTAGGCGGTTGGACTAGCGCTAATTATGCTGGCGTAGTTTGTGCAGATTTTCCTACTTGCCAAGGCCAATGGTGGCCAGCTATGGATTGGCGCGAGGCCTTTGATTTAACTTCAGTCGGAATTTTTACCAGCCCAGGTATACCTCTAGAAAATACCGCGCGCGTTACGATCCAAATGGCGCATCGATTGGGCGCTCTACTGCTAAGCATTTTGCTATACTTTGTTTGCTATCAATTACTTCATAAACAAAACAAATCCTTACGTATAGTTGCTGGTGCAATTTTTATTCTGATCAGCACACAGATTATTCTTGGCATTTGCAATGTGCTATATGGTTTGCCCTTAGCAGTTAGTTTATTGCATAATTTGGTCGCAGAACTGTTGTTAGCAGCGGTAATATATCTGGTCTTTATGGTGCATTTATCTGGTAAAAATTCGCATGCTAAATGATTATTTAACACTTTGTAAACCTCGAGTTGTGCTGTTAATGCTAATCACCGCGTGGGTTGGCATGGCTCTTGCGAGCCAGAATGTAGTGTGGCCAACTTTAATTTTTGCAACTTTAGGTATTGCTAGCGCAGCCAGCTCGGCGGCTATTTTAAATCATTTATTAGATCGTAGCATCGATCAAAAAATGTCGCGCACTGCACAGAGACCTATCGCAAGCGGCCGAATTAGTCCCAGACAAGCGAGTATTTTCGCACTAAGTTTAGCTGCAATAGCTTGGATAATTCTCAGTCAATTAGTTAATACGACTACCGCTGTTCTTACTTTCGCAACATTAGTTGGTTATGCCGCGGTATATAACATTTATTTAAAGCGCGCCACGCCACAAAATATTGTTATTGGCGGACTTGCCGGTGCCATGCCCCCACTTTTAGGCTGGACAGCAATTACTGGACAAATTAATCCATATAGTTGGCTATTAGTTCTAATTATATTTACTTGGACTCCACCGCATTTTTGGGCTTTAGCTATTTATCGCATAAAAGATTATGCTGCTGCAGATATACCAATGCTGCCTGTAACGCATGGCATACACTTTACTAAATTGTGCATCTTATTATATACGATTTTATTATCCGCAGTGACTTGCTTACCTTTTGCTACGCAAATGTCTAACTGGCCTTATTTCATAGTTGCAATCATATTAGATGGCATATTTATTAGTTTTGCATTACGATTGTATTTTGCCTCAAAAGATCAAGAGCATAATATCGCAATTAAAACTTTTAACTTTTCGATTACGTATTTGGCTTTATTGTTTATAGCCTTATTATTTGATCATCATTTTGGAGCTCATCTATGATTACAATTCGTCGAACAGCAATATTTGTAGCTCTAGCTGGTATAGCAATGTTTGGTTTATGGTACAGTCTTGCGCCTACATTCAAGCCTAATACCCCAATGACAGCCAGTGCTACTGTTGTTAAATCTTCTGCTGGATTGAAAGGATTTAATCTCACTGATACTAATGGTAAAAAGTTCACTGCACAATCGTTGCGCGGCCACTGGACTCTACTATTTTTTGGGTATATGACTTGCCCGGATATTTGTCCTACAACACTTGGGATTGTGCGTGATGCTTGGAGTACTTTCCCGAACCAACAAAGCCCTGCTCGTTTTGTATTTGTAAACATCAGTCCAGCACCAGCTGATGATCAAGGACTGCGAGCTTTTATTACTAACTACAACTCTTCTTTTATCGG
Source organism: uncultured Legionellaceae bacterium (assembly GCA_964409995.1). GTDB lineage: Bacteria > Pseudomonadota > Gammaproteobacteria > UBA6186 > Azoamicaceae > JAGVLG01. The sequence continues at coordinate 10,862 of CAYPGU010000042.1, forward strand.
TGTGACTGGAACTACAACTGAGCTTACCAAGCTTGGCGACCAATTAGGCATTTTTACTAAGCAGCAAGATAACCGAATTGATCATACTGCCTCGTTAATGTTAATTGATCCACAAGGACGTTTACGAGCTGTATTTACGCCGCCATTTTCGGCGCCAGAAGTAGCTGCAGATTTGCAAGTGCTAACGAAAGGATAATCTTTCCAGCTACGCTATAATATGAGCATGAAACAAAAGTTCAGATTTTTATTAGTACCTTTATGCGCCGCACTTTGTTTGGGTTCAAACAAAGTTTTGGCTGCTGAGTGTGATTCTGCAAAGGGTCTAGCCTATCCCACGGTTACCGGATCTGATTATTATGGTTCCGGGCAAACGGATAGTTTCCGTTGTTCTATGACTGGCAGCACTGATTTAACTCCGGAACAAATGCGCGAACGAGCCGACTTAGCACCACCAAGTCTTGATTATCGTTGGTATTTTCGTTTGGGTGGTAACGCCGCAGCGCAAGGTTTATCAGTCAAGAACGTATCAACCGGTAGCTCGGCAAGCGATTATACTCTCGGCGATGACACAGTTAAAAACGCAAGTAACAATTTTGAATTAGGGCTGGGTTATGTATGGACCGATTTTGCAGTGGATGTAGAATGGTTAGCTGTACAATCAATTTCTTATACCAGCTCCGTCGTAGGGCTATTGCCTAATTACACCGTAAACTCAAGAGTCAGCGGTGATGCAATACTGCTCAATTTGTACTATTTTTTCCAAGACTTATATAACGTCAAACTTTATGGCATAGCGGATGTAGGATTCACCCAAAACCGCAGCAACACTACCCTAACTGGTGGTAATGCAGATAGTAATTTTATTCTTAATAAATACTCGGTCTCATATGGCCTAGGGTTCGGCGGAAGATTCAACATAGTTTCTAAACTATATGCTGATATGGCTGCTCGTTATCTTTTTCTTGGTGATGCCAAAATGCAAACCAATGTCGGTCTCATCTTAAAAGCAAAACGCACTTGGCTTGGTGCTAGCTTTAGATTGCTCTGGTTGTGGTAATTAACCTAGCAGGTACTGCACGCCTAGACCAAAAGCTTTCAGCACGTAATTACCTTTGAGCTGCATGAATCCAGTACTATCAACAAAACGTGTGTGGCCTTGATCCATATATTTAAAGTCAAAATAACAGAACCAACGAGTCCAGAATGGAATACGCGCTCCAACTGTTGCACCCCACGCTACGGCATAATTACTATGCGTTTGTGCCACACCATTACCAATACCGCCAGTCATAGTGCTTCTGGTTTGATTCCAAGCAAAACCGCCCATCACACCAACATATGGTCTAAAGTACCAAAATTTGTCCGTGTTCCAATCCCAATATAAATTAAGCCACAAGGTATTGTTAGTAGCTGATGAAGTTAGATTTTCTGGTAAGCCAGCAAAAATTGGTGAAGGACTGTAATGCAATACTTTGTTGTAAACATAATTTAATTCCCAACGCAATAGTTTGGTTTTGGAGCCTAGACCAGCTTCCCAGCTAATATAGTCTTTGCTAACATTGTTGGAAATTAAAAAAGCACCGGTTAAGCCACCAGTAGAAAG
>CAYPGU010000043.1:0-12445 GCA_964409995.1 uncultured Legionellaceae bacterium
GGGAACCACCTTTGCTCTGAATTAGTATGTAAGCCTGTGGATGATGTAGGGCGTGAAATCCAGAGAAGTGGCCAAAAAATTTGGCGATGATCATCTATTGATAATGCATGGAAAGCATTTCTTACAATCGAAGTTAATCTATAATCTGCATGAACTCTTTCCTCAACTTTACCAGGAACTGTATCCCATAAACCTAAAAAATCAATTGGCTGTGGATTGTCTTTATGTCCATTTTTTAATCGAAAAGCTTTAGCTGCATTATTATCTGCATCTGGATGGATATTAATTTGATATAGATTAAATCCTTCTTCAATTGCTCTATTAATTCTTGCTATATCGTTATTATATAATCTACGGTCAATCAATCCTATATAGCGTATAACTGTAACTAACAAGCGTAAGGTATAAGCACCGCGGCTAAAACCAAACAAAAATATCTTATCACCAGGATTATAATTCATTACGAGATAACGATATGCTTGCGCAACATTGTCAATAATGCCAGATGCTACAATTTTTTGTTTGGCTTCACGAAATCTACTGACGACTAGATTGGCATTACGAAAAAAGCTTGCTGGATGCCAACTCCAGGCTAAAACATTACCATTTTTATCTAAGGTTGGGTGACCCAAGCCTCGGTCGTAATACACATATCGATAATTTGAATTATTTAATTGATACCGATCTATCTGCCATCCTGCCGGAAAATTTGAAACTATACATTTTGTTCCATTCAACCCGGCGCCGAGCAATTCGCGCATAATTTGCGGATTGGTAGGAAATCCACTCTCAATAGAATTGCTAGTACCATCGATTATAACCACTAATTCATTAGCCATTTCGCTCTCCATGCAAACAGACTGATATTTACAACAGATGTTACCACGTTGGTAATTATTTTGCACCACCAAATAACAATCAGACTGAAACTAACTGTGTATTTAATAAGTGGTCACCAGCAACTCAAACGCAGTTTGAATATAATTCATATATTGATCGGAGATATTTTTATGTTGATATGGTTTTTGATCACATTGCTTTTTATAGCATTACTGCTGATCTTATCTGGCAGCGTAGTTATTGGCCGATGGTTTGGTAACTATCAACTGAAACATAATTATGAGCATAAACTAGAGATTGTAGGGGTGGCAGAAAAATCAGTATTTGCATTACTAGCGCTATTGATTGCATTTAGTTTTTCTGGTGCTTATGAACGCTATGAAAGTAGAAAGTTGCATATTTTACAGGAAGCTAACGCATATTCAACAGCATACAATTATATTGACTTGCTACCCAGCAAAGTTAGGGATCAATTACAGAATGATACCAAAGAATTTCTATCACATCATATTTTAGCATATGAACACATCCCACATATGGATCAAGTTTATAAGGATCTGGAGCTAGCCAGGCAGACACAACATCGAATATGGGAGACTCTAATTGCTTCAGCCAAAGCCGATGATACACTTATGGAAATAATTATCCCAGCAGTTAATGATATGTTTGTACTTGCGAATAGTGGTATAAACATTTCAAAAATACATCCACCTATTATAATTTTTGTTTTATTGGTTGGTCTAGCTGCAATGGGTGCATTTTTAATTGGCTACAATTCGGCACAAAATACACAGCGTCGTCCGATCCATATTTTATCCTATGTGCTGTTAATATCATCGACAATTTTTGTAGTTGTTAATCTAGAATATCCACGGACTGGCTTTATTCGCTTGAATTATTTTGATCAGGTTTTGATTGATGTTAGGGATAACATGAAAACTTAGAGACAAACTATACTGCATATTAGTTACTTTAGTTTAGGAGAAATCATGCTTGCATCTTTTTTTCCATGGCTATTATATGTTTTAGCCTGGGTCCTTACCTTACTTGCTATCCAAGACGGCACCATGTTATGGCCAGCTTTGCTATTTTTTGTAGTCCTATTCAACGGCGGATTTCAAGGGCTTTGGGCAGCACTGGGTCATTTAGCCTTTACTAAGCAAACCGCAAAAAAGATTGGCTGGGAGAGCAACGGCTTTCAAATTGAAATCGGCTTTGCGAATTTAGCAATTGGTATCACAGGTGTACTCACCTATTTCCATACCATCTGGGCAGCTCCAATTGGATTATTTATAGTAATTTTTTATGGAGGTTGTGCCTATAACCACATTAAAGAGCGAATTGTTAAAAAGAATAAAGCACCTTGTAATAGCGGGCCAATGCTATACAGCACTATCGCAACGGTACTAACTATCTTGATATGCTTGATAATGATTTGGATCTAATCTAGATAAGCGAAGAAGATCTAACACTCTTCTTCGCTATGATAGTTAAGCTTTTGCGAACAGGTCTCCAATAAATTCAACTTGTGCTTCTGTACCTTTACGTTCCCGCATCACACCCATACGAAATGCTTTAACATCTGATGTAGCAAGTAGCTTTAATACTTGATCAACATTTTGTGGTTTAACAACCAAGATCATTCCAACGCCACAGTTAAAGGTATTTAACATTTCTGTTGAAGCTACTGGACCTGCAGTATGTATCCAGGTAAATACAGCTGGCGGATTCCAGGTGCTAGTGTCAATACTTGCAACTAGATTGTTTGCATAAACTCGCGGTAAATTGCCCGGCATCCCGCTACCTGTAATATGCGCCATCGCTTCAATTAAGCGTGCATTTAGAGCTGGCATGACAGTTTTTACATAAATCGTGGTTGGGGTAAGCAACTCAGCAGCTAAAGTTTTTTTGCTACTAGCAAATGGAGGTGCCGCATCTAAGCTCAGAGCATTCTTATCAATTACTTTACGTACCAACGAGAATCCGTTCGAATGTAATCCTGAACTAGACAAACCAATCAACACGTCACCAGCATTAACTTTGCGTGGTAGCAAATCACTTTTATCTACAACACCAACAGTAAACCCTGCTAAATCATATACATTTGGCTCGTAGATTCCTGGCATTTGTGCAGTTTCACCACCTAGTAAACCACAACCAGCTTGTTTACAACCTTCAGCTACGCTGGCAATCACTTGCGTAGCGTCCTCAACATTTAACTTACCGGTTGCATAATAGTCTAAAAAGTATAATGGTTGTGCACCACGCGTTAAGACATCATTGGCTGACATTGCTACTAAATCGATACCAATAGTTGTGTGATCCGCAACCTTTTGGGCCAAAAGTAATTTGGTGCCAACACCGTCTGTACCGGAAACCAAAATTGGGTTTTTCATTTTTGGCACAGCTTGTTTCATATCAAACAACGAACCATAACCACCAATCTCAGCTTTAAAACAGCCAGTTCGATTTGTTTCTTTACAATATGGACGAATTTTTTCCACTAACTGATCTGAAGCATCAATCACAACTCCAGCACTGCTATAGGTTAGTGGTTTATCGGATACGCTCGGATGAGCAAAGATAGATGTTGAGGTAATAAATAACAAAGAGGCAATCGAATATAATCTTAACTTCACTTTAATTCCCTTTCTTTTTTGAAAATGAAATTAGAATATCGAACAAAGACTATATTAGCAATTGCCTCTTGGTTTTAGGGCTTAAATCTTTTAATCCCTTCGCGGATAACTTCTTTTGCAGTCGCTTGACTCTGCCAACCTTCAATTTTTACCCATTTGTCAGCTTCCAGATCTTTATAGTGTTCAAAAAAATGCGCAATCCGATCTAACAACAGTTTGCCCAAATCTGCTGGTTCTTCAATATCTTCATATAAACGGGTAAGCTTATTAACTGGTACTGCAATAATCTTTTCATCGCCACCAGCCTCATCTGTCATGGCCAACATACCAACTGGGCGCACGCGGATAACTGAGCCAGAAATTAGCGGTAATGGACTAACTACTAATACATCCAGTGGATCGCCATCATTGCCAAGGGTATTCGGGATATAACCATAATCGCATGGATAACGCATTGAGGTGCTCATAAAGCGGTCCACCATCATTGCCCCAGTGCTTTTATCAACTTCGTACTTAACCGGCTCACTGTGGGCTGGGATTTCGATTATGACATTAACTTCATCGGGGGCCTTTTCCCCAGTATTTATTAGACTTAGCACGATTTTATGCGTCCCTTAGTGGTAAAAGGCAGAGTATATTTTATCTGCAGCAGCCTTTCAACAACTTAGCTGTATGCCTGACCAGTTGGGGGAACTAAAGAGATAAGCAGGTGTCTTAAAATATTATGCTATTAGGAGTATATATATTATGTCTTTTGCACGTGGTTGGAAGAAGGGATCTGGGTTCTTTTTTGGAACACCTTTAGATCAGCAAATTCTGAAAAATGCTAATAAAATTCATAATCTGTTACAACAGGATTTACAACCAAATGTTGGCCGTGGTGAAGGTGCTGTAGCTACGCAACCATCTGCCAAAGACATAGCAAAACACGCTGCAATTGAGGATAAGCTCGGCAAACTTTGTAAGCAAATCGATAATTACATTAAAGAAAGAAAAAAAATAATGGATGACAATCCGCAAAACAAAGTTTATCAACAACTTTTGGATGCAATACCCCCAGCTCAACTCCGGTATATCATTCTTGAGGCAGCTCTTGGGGAGCGTGCACAGGATCTATTACATGCACAACAAAATAATCCTGAAATGATTGAAAAATATACCCATGGGAATACATTTCGTATTGCTAACGATACTGTTACTACTAATAATAGCGTTCTTGTCCTAAACCCTGCTTTAGCGCTAATTGTGTTTCTTGGTTTAGAAAAAATCTCACCTGCAATAGAAAGTCTCGTTAAAAATATAGGGGTAGCTCTAGAAAGTACGTCTACTTCTGAAAATAAATCACTAGAAGAAGACTTAGCTCATGAAGAAGTACAGAAACATATCATGCGTGCTCAAATGACCACCCCAGGTACTTTAGAGGAGCTGGTAGATGCTAAGCTGCCGGTCTCAATTAAAAATGCTATTACATTTGCAATTTGTGTGAATATCCTCGAACCTCAAAACCATGAAGACGAAAATTTGAAAAGAATTATTTTGTTTTCACAAAGTTTTATAGAATTGATCGCCATATCTAGGATGCTTAATAACATGGAACCTAATGAAGCTAAAAAAGAAATTTGGAATAACCTTGAAGGCAATATTTGGAATCTTTTCGAAAAATTATTGAAAGATCCGCAGTTTATCAAATCTACTGCAGCTCTTTACGAGCAGCTAGATGAAAAGAAAAAAGCTCGCGACACAGATGGGACTGAACTAATCGCACAAGAACTTAGAAATTTAGAAAACATACGTTTTGCTGATGGATTTCCTGCTCCCTTACTAAAAGTCTGGGCATCAAACTTTATCACAGAAGTACAAGTAATAATACCAGAAGCTCTAAGAATCGGAAGAAGATTGGACAACAATATTTAGGAAGAGGCAATGCCCAAACATAATCAGCAAGAAATTTTGCAGAAAAAGTTTGCCCAATATTTAGGACTACGTAAAACTAAAAACCCACACCAACAGTACGACGAGAATCTCCCATTTGAAAACAATGCCGGTTGGTGCTCAGGCTTAGTTGCTTATTGGCTATATCTTAAAAAAATTGGTAAAGAAAATGATTTCTTGAACGATATTGAATATATTTTAAATTGGGATCCAAAACAATACCTAAATAGTGATCAAGATGAAGATAAAATTTTTGAGAGATTTTTCAATGATGTACTATTTTTACACCATGATAAAGAACTGCGGCATACAGATCGCCAGAATATTGCTGAAAGTATCAATTTATTGCTAGGCGATGGTCAAACAAAAGTTGACACCCTAAAATATAGTAGCACTTTTGTATTCAATCGCACCGCTTTAAGTGAGATCATTACAAAGAATGCTAAGCCCAACAATATGGTTAGATTTGGCAATGCTTTCCATACAATTGGACTAATGTATGAGCCACCGATTTATTATATTTACGACCCTAGTTCTGAGGCTATAGTGAAATGCACTTCTGCTGACGAGGCTGCAAATTTGATTTTTACTGGTTTAGCAGTATTTTGTAAATCCACTGATTATATTGCTTTAAATATGTCGGTGTTCGACTTAGAGAATAATTCAAGTCAATTCCCAGATTCTAAGCAAGAACGCTTAAACCTATTAGAGAATCCGACTTACAAACAAGCAGTCTTGCATCACCCTAATATCTTGCGTGTTTGCATGCGTTATCATGATCATGACATATTAAAGACTCTTGAAGATCATGGTTATAAATATGTTAAATCAAATCTGTATATTGACAATGAACTAGGCGATGCGGTGGCTAATCAAGAGCCAGATGATCTAAAATATCTACTCCAGCACGGTCTGCATTTAAATTATCGCAATCAAATAGGTGAAACCGCACTGGGTGCTGCAATTATGCATAAACAAACTGATTTCTTATACAAACTACTGCAAATGGGCGTTAATCCAAATGTTCCAGTAGCTGAAAAAATATCTGCCTTAGATTGGTGTTTGATCCACAAGAACACTGAAGCAATGATTTTATTATTGGCGGCTGGTGCCCACTGCAGCAACAAATTTTTAGCAAAAATACATTCTCGCTACAAGCCAGAGAGAGTGCAGCAAATCCTAGAACAAGCTGCAATACTAAGCCATAAATTTGCACATGCTAATCAAACAACTATAGAAAAATTATCAATTACTTCTAAATCTATTATCGATCTACTCTCAGCTGCTAGTAAAGAAATTTTGAGCAAACCTCTCGCTCAATGGTCAGACAAAGATCAAGCAGCTATTGCTACCATACTTGGCACATTAACAGAAATTACTGAATCAAAAACATGTTTTAACCCAATCAAACTATATTTAAACTTTCGGGCTAACCAAATTAAACACCGCATCGAAAAATATTTAAAAAATCAAGGCTATTCCTCAATTCCAGCCTATTTAACTAGCCTAAACTCCCCAACAGGACCAATGATATTTTCGGCTTTAACCAACCCTCCGGCTGCAGAACTCCAGTACGAACGCGATATTTTACCTTTATTGAAACTGCGCTAGCAGCATGCTAGAATGCTGGCATTATGTTAAAAGCTGAAAACCCTATAGGAATCTTTGATAGTGGCGTTGGTGGGCTAACTGTAGCTCGGGCCATCAATCAGCTTTTGCCGCAAGAAAACATCATTTATTTTGGCGACACGGCCCATACCCCCTGGGGTAATCAATCGGCGGTGGCCATTCAACATTATGCTTCAACGATTTCCAAGACTTTGCTGGAACAAAAATGCAAAATTATAGTAATTGCCTGTAATACTGCTTCTGCTTCGGCCTTAGAAGCTGTACAACAAGCAGTTGGCGATCGTGCCTTATTATTTAATGTTATTGATCCAGTAATTGATCATTTAGTGCAGAATTTCCAAAACACTAAAGTCGGTTTGATTGGCACTAAACAAACCATTCGATCTGAAGCTTATGCAAAGCGCTTACATAAACAATGTTCTAATATTCAACTTAATTCTTTAGCTACGCCACTCTTGGTTCCAGTGATTGAAGAAGGTCAGAGCCACACCGCAGCAGCGAAAGAATTTATCGAATTGTATTTAAACAATCCAACGCTACAAGATATTGCAGCCTTAATTCTTGGTTGCACGCACTATCCGTTGATCAAATCTCAAATAGATGATTTTTTCAAAGGTAAAGTGCAAGTAATTGATTCGGCACAAATTATGGCCAGCATGGTGGCTGAGCAATTAACTAAACACAATTTATTAAACAATAACCCAAATCCAAGTCGCACATTCTATGTCTCACACGACAGCGAATTTTTCAACCATACTGCCAAACAATTCTTCCCCGGCGAGATTCAATTACAAACCTTTCCCTTGTGGGAATAGGTTTTAGTGATACTACACTTAAGCTGAGCTGAACAATTCTCCTTTCCCCTGGTCTAACTATTAGGGGTGGTGATTTATGCCAGGTGAGATAAGTACGAAAGATAAAGAAGAATTAGCAATGCAATTGCTTGAAATCATGGAAAAAGGCAAGGATACCGTTGCACCAAAGATCTCGGCATTGCTAGTGGAATTTGCCAAAGACTATAATGCCGAACAAATTGCTGAAATTTTAAACACAGTCCCCGAAGAATCTGGTTGCAGCGTTTTAGATTGGGCGATGAGTTGTAGAATGGGCGAATGTGAAAAAATTCTTCTAATGAATGGGGCTATACCACAAACTAATCGCAATTGGAGCGTTCTATATGGGAAAATTATCTTGGCCTCGATGCAGGAAAAACTTGGCGCTGATTTTCACCCGGTATTCATTGAACACACTCATAATCTAGAGCAACAATTATCTGATCTAGAACATTTTTTGCTTCAAGCCAAAGCGATTGCTCAAACAAATAAATCTCAGGTAAATTTAACTTAATAATAGCTGATGATTATCACTGGCGTACAGTACAAATTCAGGTCTACCCTGGCAAAAAAGCACAACTAAAAATGTTTTTTATGAGCAGTATTGCTAAAGATGAGCCTGAAAACTTTGACATAAAATTATCTAAACTTGCATCTGGTATATTCGGCAGTATTAATACTGAATTGTACATTAACATGCTTCCTTTGCAGAAAGACGGCATTTCTTGTCGCATAATTGCCTTGAAAATAACTCGCATGTTTCATTCTATGTTACATGGCAAATACAAAGACAGACATCCTGACTTTGATATTTTTGCGTCTCTTGGCGTAAAAGAAGGCAAAGATAGCACAATTGTTGTAGATGGATTAACATTTCATCAAGTGGATAAGTTACCAAGTAAAATTATGCAACTCGATCAATATCTAAGAACCACAACCTCTACTCCTTATTTACCAACCTCTTCTGATGGCACAGAGTTAGGCACCACTAAACATCGATTTGGTGCTGAAAGACCGCATAAAGACCAGTTAAAGCAATTGAACATCAAATTTGAACATTTAATAGATAAATTCAAACTCAATCTTAACAATTTCTTATCACTATTTCGTAATAATCGCTCATCATTAAATGATTTAGCTAATAAATTTTCTAGTGGTTCACTTGTACGTCGAAGCGAGTCAGACTCAGATAGGGAATCTAAAAGCCCTGGCTTATAACTTGTTAACCCTATCCCCTATGCTACTCTATTAATAATCGATAGATTTATGGAGCAGCCATGCAAATTCGCAATACGCCAGAAAAATATGGCATCGTAGCCAAATCCCTACACTGGGTTGTCGGCATTTTGATTATTTTGGCCTGGATTGTTGGAGATTACGCCATGGATCTGCCAAAGGGCGACCCTAGCATACATCCACTGCTCGACCTACATAAATCAGTAGGAATGGTAATTCTCATGTTGGTGATAATACGATTGAGCTGGCGCCTATATGATGGCAGCCCGCAATTTTTTAGAATAAATCCTTACCAAGCGGTAGCAGCCAAAACAGTACACTATTTATTATATTTGATGATGTTTCTACAGCCATTAACCGGTTGGGCCATGTCATCATCCGCAGGTTATACGCCAACTTTATTTGGGCTATTTACTTTTCCTGCACTAGTCCCGGTAGATCCTAGCATGACGGGCACATACTTTGCTTTGCATAATAGCGGAGCTATGGTGATGTTGACTTTGTTTATCTTGCATGTGGGCGGAGCATTATTTCATCATTTTGTGTTGAAGGATAATACTTTAAGGCGTATGACTGTAGACTAGATCACATTCCCTTAAATTGAGATTCAAGTTCTGTAACAGTTGCATCCTCAATCTTCGGGAATAGGGTTAGCTTTTGCGCCACATATGAACCTTCTGGCAAACAAGTGAAATCAGCTGCATCCGTTATAGGTGTATGGTTAGGCGAACCATCCTCGATAACTAATGCGTACATTTTTTCTGCTGTTTCAGGAATAATTGGCCAAGCAGTAATAGCAAAAATTCGAATTAAGTGTAAGCAATCACTCAAGATATGACCAGCTCTAGTTGGATCCTGTTTCGCAACCTTCCAAGGCTCTTGTTGCGTAATATATTCATTAGCCACTGCCCAAAGCAAGCGCATGTTTGCAACCACTTCGCGATATTTTAAATCATTATGTGCTGCATTTAAATTGTTACAGATGTCTTTTACTTTAGCTGCTAATTCAGAATTTACAGTTTCGGCGCTATGTGGTGGCACTGTATGTTTAAAATACTTTTCTACTAGCGTTAATACACGCGATGCGAAATTTCCTAAACTATCTGCTAGATCGGTATTAATTATTTTAGCAAAATCTTTAAAACTAAAATCTGCATCATTTGATTCTGGGACCGAAGCCATCAAATAATAACGCCAATAATCGGCCGGAAATAGTTCTAGGGCTTGGTCGGTAAAAACACCGCGCTTTTGGCTTGTAGAAAATTTACCGCCAGCATAAGTTAACCAATTAAAACCCTTGATATAATCAACCATTTTCCAATTTTGATTGGCGCCAAGCAAAATCGATGGCCACATCACAGCATGGAATGGCACATTATCTTTGGCCATAAACTGCGTATAGTGTACTTGTTCCGGTTGCTGCCACCATTCACGCCAAGCATCTGGTTTACCGGCTAATTCTGCCCAGTCCATAGTAATGCTTATATAACCATTCGGTGCATCAAACCAAACATAAAATACTTTGTTTTCATAGCCAGGTTTTGGAACTGGAATGCCCCATTCTAAATCACGCGTGATACAGCGTTGTTCCAGGCCTTCTTCTAACCATTTACGAATTATGCCTGCTACTACTTTAGAAGGGTTTACTAAACTATCTGTCCATTCGTTTACTTTTGGCTGTAAGCGCGGCAAATCTAGAAATAAATGTTTGGTCTGGCGTAATTCCAATCTATCCGTTGGGTTCAAGCTTGAACGCGGTTCTTTTAATTCTGTTGGATCCAAAAGGCTACCGCATCCATCACATTGATCGCCACGTGCCAAGGCATAATTACATTTTGGACAAGTACCAGTTATATGTCGATCAGCCAAGAATCTTTTATCTGCTACTGAGTAATATTGTTCAATTGTTTTTTCAATAATATAACCATTTTTATCTAGCGCATTGAAGATATCTTGAGTTAAATACTTGTTGGATGGTGTGGATGTTTTACCAAAATGATCAAAGCTTAAATTAAACCGTGCATATATCTCTTTTTGGACGGTATGCATTTTCTCACAATACTCAGCTACCGGCTGTTGCGCTTCATAAGCAGCAATTTCGGCTGGCGCACCGTGGTCATCTGTACCACAGATATATAAAACTTGTTCACCACGTTGGCGTAAATAACGCGCATAGACATCAGCTGGCAACAAAGAACCTACCAAGTTTCCTAGGTGTTTGATGCCATTAATATATGGTAAAGCGCTGGTAATAAGGTATTTTTTCATAAGTTGGATACTCTAACATAGAAGACCTTTTTTGCCTACCAGTTAGTAAATTAACAATCATAGGAGCAAAGTGGCGGCTGGCCAGCAACCTCAAGTTGAATTGTTGGGTGGATTATATTGTGCTTAGTCTGAAAATGCGCAACCAGTTTGTGTACTAATTCAGGTTTAAAATTTTCTGCAGATGTAACAATGTGCACCGATAACGCAATCTCGGTGGTACTTAAAGGCCAGACATGTAAATCATGATATGAAATAATTAACGGATCACTGCTTAGTTCATTTTCAATATCAGCCAGATTAATACTGGCCGGAACAGCCTGAAATATTAAATTAATTGATTCTTTAAACAAGGCCCAAAAGCTAAATACAATGCTTGCTGCAATTAACAGCCCTAACAATGGATCAATCCAATACCAACTCTGCCACCAAATAAATATCCCACCAATTACTACGCATAATGAGACTGCAGCATCTAATGCCATATTTAGATAAATTCCAAGCATATTAATATCACGATGGCGATCACGCATAAATAATAAAGCGGTTAAACCATTGATCAATACGCCAATCGATGCCACCATAATAACTGTAGTTGAAGCAACATGTTCATTTAAAGATAAACGCTGAATAGATTCATACACTAAATTTCCAACCGCAATAAATAATACAATTGCATTGAAGAATGCAGCAAAAATTGTGCCGTTTTTATAACCGTAAGTAAATTTACTCGGCGCTTTGCGCTGCGCCATATAATAACTAAACCAAATCAGCACTAAACCAAACACGTCGCTTGCATTGTGCACCGCATCAGCAATTAGTGCTAGTGAATTAGCGCGAAAGCCATAAAATAACTCAACACAAATAAATCCCGAATTGAGGGCAATCCCTAGGAAAAATCGATTATTAATTGAATATTGCGGCAAGTTAAACATGATAAGCTTCTTTTATCTTTAATCTCTTCAGTATAAGCCATCAGTTGCCCGACTAATCACCAAACCTAATTCATGCTATACTGCTAGTATCATGCATGAATTGAACTTCGCAGAACTTATACAACAGTTGCCGGTG